>NZ_JBFTPF010000004.1:0-249935 GCF_056398345.1 Paenibacillus sp. 01T442 | reverse complement strand
TTAGCGCCATTAGCTTGACGCCCAAATGTAATCGCATTGCCATCATCCTGATAGACGATCAATCCGGCCCATTCATACCCATTTGATGCATCAAACTTTACCTTGGTGGAAATGGTGAAGTCGCTAGTACCGGGATTTCTCAGAAGAATATTACTCGGTTTAGATCCGCCCCAGCTTCCTTCGATTGTCGTTAATCTCATTGCGTCCGGACTGCTTTCTGCGTACCAATTGTTGCTGATTTCTCTTACCCATGACCAGCCGCCGCTCAAGTTTTTCCCCGGACGCGAAGCTGGTTTTGGGTATTGCCCGTTATAACTATAGACTCGAACATAATCGACTGCCATTTGTTTCGGAACCGACCAATCTGTAGTTGAATCTGGGTTCCCCGGCCAATTGCCGCCTACCGCCAAATTTAATTGCAGATAAAAGTCGCGGTCAAAAGGAGCCGGGTAGGGGTTGTCATCTGTACTCGTGCTGCTTTTACTAAACMAATCGTTCTTAGTTGAGTAAAGAATTCCGTCGATAAACCATTTTATTTGGCCCGGAGCCCATTCAATACTGAAAGTATGGAAGTCATCCGAAAATTTCTGATTATTGGGAAGCGTATAGTTTTCTCCGGTATGTGCATAAGGGTTGCCATAATGTATGGTGCCGTATACTTTACCCGGTTCATGTCCAAGAGATTCCATAATGTCTATTTCACCGCTAGCAGGCCAACCTCCGAAATCCTTGTTGGTAGGCATCATCCAGATGGCAGGCCACATCCCCTTGCCTTCCGGTAATTTAGCACGGATTTCAAATCGACCATAAGTCCAATCACCTTTATTCTTCGTCTCTAACTTTGCTGAAGTATAATCGCTTCCTTGATACTTCTCCTTGCGTGCTTCAATAATTAAATTCCCGTTCTCAACACGGACATTTTCCGGCCTTTTCGTATAATTCTGCAGTTCGTTGTTGCCATAGCCACCGCCACCTTGAACATAGTTCCATTTGGATTCATCTAGCGTAGAATTGCTAAATTCATCATTCCACACTAACGTCCATGGAGAATCATTTGTGGCGTCGAGAGTCGTTATCCCTTCTCCTACGCTGCCTTCAAGGGCATAAGTCGGTGATAACGACGCTACCGACGCAAACAGTACAATAACTAGAAAAGTAATGATTACTTTTTTGAATGTCAAGGTTTCACACTCCCAGACAAATTCTTATCTAAAAATCTAAGAATTAAAACAACCGCTTCTGCTCGGGTAGCGTTGTCATTCGGAGCGAATAGATTATTTTCTTTCCCATAGATCAGTCCTGCTTTGGCTGCCGCCGCAACAGATTTCTGCGCATACGCGGGAATCATTCCGAGATCGGCAAAAGTCGGATTCAACTCGGATTCTGTTTCCAAACCAAAAGCACGAACCAGCATCGTCGCTGATTCTGATCGGGTAATCGGTTGATCTCCGCGGAATGTGTTGTCCTCAAACCCGTTGATGATTTTAGCTTTAACAGCCGCCGATACGGAAGGTCTCGCCCATGTCGGGATTTCGTCGAGATCGACAAACGATAGCTCACTTGCGTCTTCTGCCGGCAATTGCAGCGCGCGCATTAGTATACTAACAAACTCGTTACGAGTAACGTGACGTTGAGGACGGAACGAACTATCGCTGTAGCCTGACACAATTCCAAGTTCAACAGCTCGCTGAATCGATGCCTCAGCCMAGTGCCCGGCAATGTCATTCAGCAACGGCTTGCCAATCGTTATGGACACTCGCTCCCCTACGTTTTGCGATGCCTTGACTAATTTAGAATTCACAAGATCCACATCTTTGATCTCGATTTCTGCCTCCCCCTGGCCAATCGTTTGAAAACTCAACGTGAAGAAAGTTAAGTTTCCGTTATCTCCGAGTACTTGACCTATTTTCGAGTGAGCAAATGTAAGATTGTCTCCCTTTACGATCGGACTGACTGTAAATCCTGAACCAGAGCTTTTCGCCTCTTTAAACCTCAGTCGCTCGGAATCAAATACGATATTAAATTCATATGCAAACACATCGGTCAGGTTTGTCCCTCTGACAGTAACCTGAATCTCTTTATCAATGTCAGCTTTGCTGCTCGTAATCATGGCATACGAAGGAGCACCTGTGGCAAGTATCCTTTGCGGCTGCAACCAGGGAATGCATAATAATAATGCCAATCCAAGTGTAAACAATTTACTTCTCATTCTAATCATCCCCGTTTTCGCAGTTTCCATATGGATCAAGGAGGACGGCAAATGCGCCATCCTCCCCAATCTTGAAATTAATTATCTAAAAGCCAGTTGTCGAGAAGCATTCTTGCTACTGCCGCAAGGACTTGAATATCGATTTTGCCGTTATTAAAGATATCAGCAGCTTCAATTTCACTCCAGTTGGCATCTGTTGACTTCATGCCATAATACTTGGAGATGACGGATAGATCATTGATGGTGACACTCGTTTGACCCGGAACTAGCGTAACAATCTTCGTCAGGAATGTTTGCAGTGCCGTATTCACATCTGTTGTCGCCGTGTTTACTTGCGTCTGCGTTGCCGCCGAACTGCTTAATACTGCGTTAGCCCTCGATATAGCCGCCTGCAATTCCGCTCTCGCAGCCGCCGGATATTGACCGACTTTGGTGCCTTCGGTCACTGCATCATACTTGCTTTGCGYAGCTGTAATCGCTTTGCTCAGTGCTGMTTTGTCTACAACAGTACCAGGATCGGTGTATACCGAATTAGTGAACGTTGTCAACGCAGCATTTAAAGCACTCAACGCATCTGCGACTTCCGATTGGGTTGATGTTGCGTTATCACGCACCGCTTTGGCGTTGTTAATAACTGATTGTAATATTGCTTTCGATCCGGTCGGATACTGGCCGATATTGTTTCCTTCCGTCGCTGCATCATGTTTGTTCTGAGCAACAATAATCGCAGCGTTCAAATCCACTTTATCCACATCTTTTATTTGAATGCTGAGAGATACGCCGGTTACTAGCGTGCCTGAACCCGCGAAGGAAACCATAAAGTCGGATAACGACACCGTTGTTTCCCCCGCTGCAACCCCCGCTTTGGTTTTGGCGTGTATGGTTAATAGATTTCCGATCGTACTAATCGCGGTGTCATTTCCCTCGCTGGCCATAATGATTCGAATCTGACCTTTATCGGCCTTGATCGCAGTCCCTAACACGTTGAAATGATTTCTTAGTGAGCTCAGGGCAACGTCAGTCAAGGAGAAAGTACCGTCACTATTGGTTATTGTGTCGAACTCCAGTAAGTTCGGATCATAATTCAGAATGACATCGAGCGTAGTGAAGCTGGAGTCCAAGCTGCTCACGCCAACAGTCAAATCGAATTGCTGTTGCTGAAAGACAGCCTCGGGACCGATTAATGTAGCTGCTGTTACTTGTGCAATTTGTCCACTGATGGTGATATTCGCCTCTCCTTTGACACCTGAGCTGTCATGGGCTGTCGCGATGACTTTCACCACGCCATCCTTAGCAGCAGTTAACAAACCTCCGCTACTAATCGTCGCTTTATCCGTTGCCGTTCCATCTGTGTTATAGACAGACCAGCTCACCGTTTTATTACTTGCATTCGCAGGCTGCACATCTGCAGACATTAGCAGTTTTCCACCCTTGTTAGTGATCGCGTTTGCTCCACCTGCTCCGGTTACAGTTATAGAGGCAACCGCTTCAGGTTGGCCACTGATATCGATTGTCGCACTTCCGGTTACACCAGAACCGTCAGTCGCAGTCGCTACCACTTTAAGCTTTCCATTTTTCACAGCGGTCAACAGTCCACCGACACTGATTGTTGCCTTATCTGTTGTGGATCCATCCGTGTTTACGACAGACCATAAAACCGCTTTGTTATCCGCTGTTCCAGGCATTACCCCTGCGGACATCTGAAGCGTACCCTTATCGGCTGTGATCACCGACGATCCTCCTGCTCCTGTGACGGAAATGGAAGTAACAGGGTTCCAGTACGGCACTATTATATCGGTCAAAGTGAAATTTGAAAATTCAGCCAGTTTGGCTGGAGGCGTACTATTAGTAGCTAATTTCCTTACAAATATCCCCACCTTAGGATTAGTTAAGGTGACACCTGTGAAAGTAACTACTTTATTTTGATTTGCCGCATCGGTCGCCTGAGTCCAATCGGTACCGTTACTGCTGTAATAACCATTATAAGTCGTGCCTATTTTTTCGATTTTCAAGTATATGTCCCCGGAAACGGGATCCGTGTCATTTTTATCAGATTGAGATCCGCCTTTTATTTGAGAGAACCTGATCTGTTTGGCAGCACCAGGGTTGTTGCCGTTTGCTTGTCGTCCCAAGGAAATTAAGTTACCATCATCCTGATAAACAATCAATCCTGCCCATTCAAAGCCCTGTGTCGCATCGAACTTCAGTTTTGTGGAGATGGTAAAATCGGTAGTGCCTGGATTTTTCAGAAGAATGTTATTTGGATAAGAACCCGACGCCCATCTTCCATCCATTGTCGTTAATTTCATCACATTGGCGTTCGTAGGTTCAATTGCCCAGTTCACTGGGCTCTCTCTCACCCATGACCATCCGTTGTTCAAAGTCAGCGCCTGCCCGATAATAGTAATCGTCTGCTTTCCAACGACACCAGACCCGTCCTTGGATGTAGCGATAACGTTCACGGTTCCGTCGCTCTGCGGTTTTAACAAACCTGCAACATCAATCGTCGCCTTGCCTGTTCCGTTCTCCACCGACCAGGTGATCGTTGGTTCGTCAGCATTAGCAGGCGCAACCGCAGCAGTCATTTGCAGTGTGCCGCCTTTGGTTGTGATGGAATTCGCACCACCTGCTCCTGTCACCGTAATCGTACTCACTTTTACGATCTGACCGCTGATGGTGATAAGGGCTTCGCCTTTCACGTCAGTACCGTCTTTTGCTGTCGCAATGACTTTTACGATACCGTCATTCGCTGCCTTTAACAATCCCGTGGCATCGATGGTCGCTTTATCCGTGTCCTTTCCGTTCGTGTTCACGACGGACCAAGTGACGGTCGTTTGATCTGCATTTGAAGGCATAACACCAGCTGACATTTGCAGCGTGCCGCGTTTTTCCTTTATTGATGATGCATTTCCGGCTCCAGTAACTTTAATGCTCGTTACGGCTACATTTGGCGCCTGAGCCACTGTAACTTGCGCCAATGCTTCATTAGTGCTTGCGCCTACTGTTCCTTTTACAGGAAAGCTGCCTACCGATGTATATTTAGAAGGGTCGATGGTTTCCCATGTTACAGGTACATTCTTGGTAGTTCCATCACCGAAAACCTGAGTTACGCCTGCTGGCAGTACAGGAGCTTTTCCTGTAATTGTCGCCTTCGTGAGTGGTGTTATGCTTACAGGTGTTCTTGGCGTATATTCTGTAAATGTCGCTCTCATGCTGCCTTTTTTCACAGCGTTGCCTATATTATTCACTATATGCGTAATCTCACCGAAGCCRCTTAAGAAAACACTTGTCGCATTGTGAATTTTGACGTTTGGCGTATCTGGAATTTCGATAGCGCTTTCAAGATTTACATTATCCGCATCCCTGAAGAAGGAGTAGATGCCAACTCCCCAAGCATCGTGTGATTTCACCGATTCCGCTACTTTATAGGAAGCAAAACCCTTAACAGTACCATTGCTGCTCATCCAGCTATCTTGATCCGGTACATCGTACGGAATTTCAGATTGATAGAAGTACATCCGACCTCTATCGCCATTCCATAAAGTCTGATATTCATGAAAATGTTCAACGAACAAACCATAGATGGTTACATCGTTTCCGTTCACGACCAAACCGTTCGTTGTTGTGTTTAAGTTCCATTTCACATCAGTACCGTGATCAGCGCGCCATACCCAGAAGTGATCACCAATCACATTGTTGCTGTTGATTTTGATACTGGTATCTGCTCTTCCAACTACAGGTCCTCCGCCAACTCTAAAGAAAAGATCTTGAAGCAAGGTCGGATTTGCCGAGTGATCCTTTGAGCTTCCCGATGGCCCTACTTGCATTAATGCGGGTGAACTCTCTGATCCAGCATCGAAAAGAAGTCCTGCAATCGTAACGCCATCAACATCATCTACCGACAAAGCAACAACGCCATTGTGCGGCATGAGCGTAGCAAATCCAATACCAAGGACTACGGTATCTGGGCTTGTTACCCGAATGGTATCGTTAAGATGATAAATACCTGGAGTTAATAAGAGATTTTTCCCCGCTGCAAGCGCAGCATTGATGGTTGCAGCATCCGATTTATCCGGAGATGCTACATAGAATTGGTCAAGTGGTATCGATTTACCTTGGCTTGCTCCTCCTGACCATGACGTTCCTTTCGTATTTGATTGAAGACCAGGAACAAAAACTTGAAACGCCCCACTGCCATCTACGGTAAGGAATGGCTTCTCCCGATTGATAGGCGTTTGATTGACAATTGTGTTCGGTGTTGCAGGCCAAGTGTTAGCAGGTGCAGTACCGAAATTGTCCCCAAGAAAAACGTTGTTCCACTGTCCGCCTGACCAATCATTCATTACGCTATTTCTGGAGAACCATTGCTGTTGTCCTCCTGCTTCAACTCTGCCATCGACTTTGGAATCGGCCATGTAGCCACCGCTCGCCCATCCGCCATCATGCAGCTTGAGATCGCCTTTCACGTGCATACGTCTAAATGGAACTGCTTGTGCTACCGCCCATTTATTACTGGCTGACGTGGGTTCTATTGTGAAATTTTCAGCAGACCGCCAAAAGTTTTTAGTTGCGTTCCCAACTGGCTGATTCCACCATAAAGCATCAACCGTTACATCGCCCTTAATCGTGACGTCGTCAGGACTTTGGCCCAAACCCGCTACATGCGTATAGAAGCCCACTCTAATGTCAGTTTGGTATGTACCCGGTTTAAAAAACAAGGCATAGCGATCATTGCCGAATTCACTTGCTTCTTGTCGTTTGAATACTTCGGACGTAATTCTTTGAACTTCTGATGCCGGCGTATTTTGGTCAAACACATATACATTGGGACCCAATGGACCCGTGGAAGGTTCCAGCCCATCTGCCGCGTTAGATACCGCTGGTGCCACTACGAATAAACTCATCAAAATTGAAAATGTGAGCATAATGGACAAACTTCTTTTCAACATGTTTTCAGCCCTCCGGTAACTTTAATGTGTAAACAAAACCCTACAGTGCTGTAGAACTTCTCCTTGTACCACCTCTTCAGTCGTTTATCGCTTTCCCCGGTAAGCGTTTTCTATATTAATCTTCTTCTCCCGGCGCTTTTGGCCTCCTTAAACTTCAGTCGCTCGAAATCGAATACGATATTAAATTCATATGCAAACACATCGGTGAGGTTTATCCCCTTGACAGTAACCTCAATCTCTTTACCAAATTCAGCTTTGCTGCTCGTAATCAGGTCATACGAAGGAGCACCTGCGGCAAGCATCCTTTGCGGCTGCAACCAGGGAATGCATCAGATCCGTCATTGGCTGTCGCAATGACTTTTACTTGTCCATTCTTAACAGCGGTTATCATTCCTGCAGTTCTGATGGTCGCCTTATCGGTGGCAGTTCCATCCTCAACTTTTTATCAAGTACGTCGCCTCCATTTAAACGAAATATGACCTGCCTCGAAGTGAAGCGCATTCATTAAGTTCACGTTTAACTCCTTCCTTCAGTTCCGCCTAACGGCAACCTGTCCATTAAGGCTTTCTTTCCTCATCATAGATACAAAAAGAAGGTCTGAAAAGAAAACAAATTGACCAATATGGATGTTTTTTTAACTTTCGCGGAAGAAATTGCGGAATTATTTGGAGAAATGAGAAAAACCTTCAAGTCCACTGCGAAGTGGCTTTGAAGGTTCTCTCAAGGATCTAGTTATGAACAACGAGTTGTTTACACACGCATGGCCCCAAATCTTTTTAATACGCTGATCGAATGAAAGTGCATGCCCTCGTGATACAGTGTAAACGTCAGGAATTCCCCGATTTTGTTTAGCAATATGCCTCTGCCTGTCGTAAATGGGGTTTTCACCTGCTCGTGGAAGCGACAACGCATTTCAGTCTATACGCTGTAGTTAATGTCATCAAAAACTTTGTTGACCTAGCTCCCTACGGTTGGGCCCAAGAGGCTATTGAAGTATTGGCAGCCAAAGGAATCATCAGCGGAACAAGTGAGAAAACATTTACACCTGCTGCAAACATATCTCGGGCAGACTTCCTGTTACTCTTGGTAAAATCGTTAGGTTTATCGGTGCATAGCGATGCTAATTTTAATGGATGTCAGAAGGATTCTTACTATTACGATGCTGTGGCAATTGCGAAAGAACTCGGTATCGCACAAGGGAGCGGAGACCATACATGTAGTCCGAATGCATCCATCACCAGACAGGATATGATGGTTATCGTGCCCCCATCCTAATCAGCAATAGCCGCCGTTCGCGCTACCTTAATCGATGCAAAGGCATAAACGATAAGTGCGCTCCAGATAAAAGCAAAGCTAATCAATAGCATAGGTGAAAATTTCTCTTTGAACACGAATATGCTAAGCAGAAGCGTAATCGACGGGCCGATATACTGAATGAAGCCCAGCATAGATAGCGGCAGTTGTGACGCAGCTTTGGCAAACCATAGCAAGGGCAGCGCGGTAGCACCGCCTGCTAGGAAAAGCATGATCAACGTTAGCGGCGGCAGTGTCCACGCAGCATCTTGATGCGTAGCAAATAGGTAGATGATGTAGGCAAGGGCGATCGGGAAAACGAACGCCGTCTCCCCAGCGAGGCCGGTTGCGGCATCGTAGGTGACTCTTTTTTTCACGAGGCTATATAAGCCAAAGGTACCTGCTAAGGTAAGGGATACCCAGGGAAATCTGCCGTAATCCACGGTGGCGATCAAGACACCGATTCCGGCCAAAGCCACAGCCAGCCATTGTCTGCCCGTCGGCTTCTCACGAAGGAACAGCACCGCGAGCATAATGTTGAAAAGCGGTGTGATGTAATATCCGAGACTCGTCTCGATCACATGCCCATTATTAACGGCCCAAATATAGATCAGCCAATTGGTGCTAATCAACAAACTACTCGCTCCCACAAGTAATAAGGTGGTGCGATTCGTAATCAGGCTACGAAACTGCTGCCATTTACCTTTTCCAACGACAATCAGAATCGCCATAAACACGAATGACCAAATCACGCGATGCGATAATATTTCTCCCGCCATCAATGACCCGAAAAGCTTCCAATACACAGGCAGCAAGCCCCAAGCAATGTAAGCAATAATGGCATAGCCAAGACCTTTTTTCATTATAAAAACCCCACTTCATGTACAAGTAACACAATTCTATGCACCATAAAATCTGTCCATTGGTTAATAACATTGCTTCATTGTACTGGAAAGTGGGGTTTTTGTACAAATATAATTGTCTGCTTGTTCGTTAAAATCCCGATTCTAAATAATTATCCTGGTTGTCAAAGTAAGGAATTTCCTTTTCAATCATCGGATCAATAACGGATATACCCTCCTTCGTTGTCACATGCCAATCCTCATTCGAGCTGATCACTTCGGCCAAAAAAGCATCAAGATCCATGGCGTATATCTCCTTCCTCTATGCATGTAGGGAATATCCTTATTATGGTGTCTATATGACAAAAAAATCCCCGATACACGGGGATTCTCCGAACGATCATCCTTTTACCGAACCTGCAGCTATTCCTTCTACGATGCGATTACTCAATAAGATGAACGCAATCATGATTGGCAAAATACTGATCATCAGCGTCGCGCCAATCGCGCCCCAATCGGTCGTATATTGGCCGACGAAATTCTGAACGCCTACAGTTAAAGTCTTATACTTTTCCGAGGAGATGAATGTATTCACGAAAATAAACTCATTCCAATTATAGATCATGTTAATGATCACAGCTGTAGATAGCACAGATGCCGTCATCGGCAGCGTAATGCTGAAGAAGATGCGATTCACGGAGCACCCGTCCATCACGGCAGCTTCTTCTACTTCACGCGGCAGCGTGTAATAAAAGCCGAGCATAATCATGATCGTAATCGGCAAGTTAAAAGCAATGTAGGACAGGATGATCGACAATGGATGGTTGGTTAGGTTCATTTTCATAAACATACTGAATAAGGGAATGAGCGTCGAGTGCACGGGAATCATCATTCCTACCATAAACAATCCAAGCACAAAGGACTGCAGCTTCCATTTCATCCGGGTCAACGCAAATGTCACTAAGCTAGCTAATAAAACCGTGACCCCAACCGACACTAACGTCATCCAGACGCTGTTAAAAAAGTAACTATTGATATGGCCTTGCGTCCAAACCTTCTCGTAATTCTCCCAACGCAGTCTCTCTGGGAATGCCATCGGGGCGAGATTGAAGATTTCCTCATTATTTTTCAAGGAGAATAGCATGAGCCACAAGAGCGGAAAAATCTGAATCACAGCGACAATCGCTAACACGATATACAATACGCCATAGCCGATTTGTCCAGGTAGCTTGCTTCGTAGTGTTAGCGCCTGTGCCTGACGACGAGTGGTTTCGAGTTGCATCGGAATCGGAATCTCCTTTCGTTACGAGTATTGGATCTCATCTTTGGAAGCTGTCGCTTTACGGATTAACCAAGTAGCCACGAGGCATATCAAGAGCAAGAAGAAGCCAATGGCGCTGGCATAACCGAAATCATAGCCTTTGAACGCTTTGCGGTACATGTAGGAGGCCATTACTTCGCTGGATCCGTTAGGCCCGCCCCCTGTCATCACGTAGATCAGGTCAAAGTATTTCAGTGATCCGACGACGGCCAGAACGACCGTTACTTTCATCACTTCCGCGATTAACGGAACACGAATGGATAAGGCGATGCGCCATGGACTAGCGCCATCAATGCGTGCGGCTTCGATCAGCGAGGCCGGTACATTTTTCAATGCAGCGTAATAGATCAAGATATAAAATCCAGCGTACTGCCATAAGATCGGCATGAAAATCGCGTATAAAACAATGGATGGATTGGACAGCCATTCCGGTGTATGCGTGACCCCCAGCGATGTTAGGATAGCATTCAATACCCCGTTCGTTGGGTGGAATATTTTCAACCATAGTTGAGCGATGGCTACTGATGATAGCAGCATAGGAATTAAATAGATTTTGCGAAAAAAGTTAGCCCCTCGAATGTTTGCGGAGAGTACTAATGCGACTAACAAATATCCAAGCAGGGAGACGCTTGAGAAAATCGCCAGCAAAAACGAGTGCTTCGCGCTTCCCCAAAATAATTTATCCTTAAGCAGTTCGGTATAATTATGCAAACCGATGAAACTCATTTTGCCTACGCCATCCCATTTCATAAGTCCGTAGTAGCCCGTCATCATGATCGGCATATAGATCAAGGCTAGCAGCAGAAATAACGAGGGAATCACGTAGACCGCAATCATGGATTTGTTAGACATGACTTTATCCATAGCAGGCACTTTCCTTTCACCGATAATGACAAAGGACATACCACTTGGAGGGATATGTCCTTTCCCAAATCGTTCGTATTCGTTAGGCTACTTCGCTTCCTTCGCCAAGGCATCCTCATGATTCTTCGCAAAAGCTTCCGGTGTCACCGCTTTACCAAACAAAGCTTGAATCATATTCAAGTGAACTTCTGCGGAAGCAGGCTTCATTTGAACATCTGCGAAAAGGGTAATATTGCTCGCTTTATTCAATTCGTTCAATAGGTCGATGTACATTTGCGGCAGCTTCACTTTGGATGTGTCTACTTTCGTTGCTGGAATTACGCCTGCTTCAGAAATCGCGTGCTCGCCCCACTTCGATACGAAGAAGCTGACGAATTTCTTGGACTCTTCTTTCACTTTGGAGTTGTTCGCTACGAACAAGCCCACGCCTGGTCCGCCAACCCAGCTATCCATGTTGCCTTTACCGCCATCGACCGTCGGGAATTTAAAGAATCCGATTTGATCCTTGAACGCTTGTGGCACATCTTTGTTCGTTGTGTAGTTCGGTAATTCCCAAGTTCCCATCATATACATCGCAGCTTTGCTGTTCATGAACTCTGCTTTACCTTCGTCATTGCCAAGCCCATTGAAGCCTTTGTTGAAGGCATTCATGTCAACAAGCTGGGAAACTTCTGTTGCTGCGCGAACTAAACCTGGATCATTGAATGAGCCTGTGCGGTCAATCGCTTTTTTCAACGTTTCGGGTCCGCCGATCCGATCAGCAAGGTACATGTACCAGAGTGAACCTGTCCAACGGTCTTTGTTGCCAAGTGCGATTGGAGCTACACCGTTCGAACTCAGCGTTTTGACAATGTTTTTGAACTCGTCATACGTCTTAGGTGGTGCAAGGTTATACTTGGCAAAAAGCGCTTTATTGTAATACACCGGCACGATGTTCAATTCAACCGGAAGACMGTAGGTTTTACCGCCGAATGCATAAGCATCTGTTGTGCCTTTCACGAATTTATCTTTCAAATCCCCTTGCAGCAAGTCATCCAGCGGAGCGAACATGTCGCCTTTGACATAAGGATCCATGTAGCCTGCTGCCCATGTGAAGCCCACATCAGGAAGGGCATTTGAGGTCGAAAGGACTTTCATTTTATTCTTGTATTGTTCATTCTCGAGCACTTCCTGCTCAATCGTCACATTCGGATTCGCTGCTTGATACTCTTTGATGATATCGTTTACAATTTTGTTTTGCGTAGCGGAGTTTCCTGTCGGCCACAGGTGCATCATTTTAATCGTTACTTTTTTCGCGGGTTGCGCAGTTGCTGCTTCGGTTGCTTTCGTTGATTCTTTAGGAGCTGTCGTTGGACTCGCATTATCTGTGGAACTAGAGCAGCCCGTCAATGCCATGGATAGGCCGAGCATCGTAGTTAGCGACCATGTAAGCGTTTTTCTTACCATGTTTGTTTCCCCCTAATCATTTGTGTGCTACGTGTTTTATTGTAGCGMTTTCATTGTGGCTGCAGGGAGTAAGAGCTATCGGGTAATATTCCACTATTTCGAGGTATTCATCCGATCATCGGCATCCATTATCTGTTTCCGATACTGATTCGGGCTCGTCCCTTCATACTCTTTGAACAGCTTAATGAAATATTTCGACGTCTGGTAGCCTACTTGCTCCGAGATATCCGCAATCGTTAATCTTGTTTGCAGGAGCAGCTCCTTCGCCTTCTGGATCCGGTTTCTCGCAACATATTCACTGAAGGTGAACCCCGTTTGCTCTTTGAAAAGAGCGCTGAAATAGCTCGGATTCAGATGGATTTGGCTTGCTACCTCGCTCATGCCGAGCGGATCTTGAAGATGTGCCTCCACATACTGGATGGCCTGCTGCACAGGAGCACTGTAATTTTTGTCGGCAGTCTTCGCCTGCATCAAGCGCGTGTCCACCATTTTCTCCATCGTTTCAACGCGCMCGCGTTCTTCTTCCATGCGCAGCGCCTGCTGGACGGCCTCGATCAGCTTGCTTTTCTGAATCGGCTTGAGCAAATAGTTAACAACGCCTAATTCGATCGCTGTTTGTGCATATTGAAAATCCGGATGTCCCGAAATAATGATGACTACTGGCTTGTGAGCGAAACCACGTGTACCTTCCACGACTTGCAAACCGTTCATTTCAGGCATACGGATGTCTGTAATCAAGAGATGTACGGGTCGCGATCGTAAAAGTTCGAGCGCTTCCGTCCCATTGCTGCAGCTAAGTATCGCATACCGCCCGATGGACCAGGCTTCTAATGTTTTGCGTATGCCTTCTCTCGTTAATGGCTCATCGTCAACGATAAGAATGGTTTTCCCCGATTGATTCATCGTGTTCCTCCTAAAAGTTTTTCGCCAGAAAAACGAGCTTCGAAAGCATATGCTTAGATCGGAATATCGAAGCTCACACTCGTACCCTGCCCAGGACAACTCGTGATCGTTAAGCCACGATATGTTTCTGGAAGTGACGGGTAGTAGAGCTGAAGACGCCGCTGCACGTTGGAGATGGCCATGCCTTTTCCTTTGGCGGATGGGGCACTTCCGCGTTCCATCGACTCCAGCACAGCCAGCAGTGTCTGTTCATTCATCCCTGGACCGTCATCACGTACCGTAATGCGCAGTTCCGACGACGGCTCAAGCGGCGACGGTTCCACGCGAATCGTGATCAGTCCCACTCCGATTTTGCCTTCCAAACCATGCAAGATGGCGTTCTCCACCAAAGGCTGAATCAGCAGCTTCGGAATATTCACGTGACTGTACATGTCTTCGCTGTCTATTTCCCAAACGAGCCGCGAACCAAACCTCACACTCATAATGCTTAAATAACGCTTGATGTGCTCCAGTTCCTCCGATAGATTGACCCACACATCTTTGTTCGGATTGCCGATGACATAGCGAAATAAATCAGACATAGCGACAACAAGATCAGCTAGCTCTTCTTCCTCTTTTTCCTGCAGGGACCAGTACAATGCTTCTAATGTGTTATATAAAAAATGCGGATCAATCTGCGCTTGAAGAGCTTGCAGCTCCGTTCGGCTTTGGATCATTTCCTTCTCGTACACGAGTTTAATGAGTCGATTCATGTTATCTACCATCTGATTGTAGGTCATGTTCAAGTCATTCAGCTCCGTGGTGTAAGACTGTGTCAAATTGGGCGTTAGCACCCCTTGCCTTGTATTTCTCATAGCCCGCATCAACCTAAGAATCGGTCTTGTAATCATCGAAGATAGCAGAAATGACAGGATAATAAACAGCACCAACCCGATAGCCCCAGATACGATAATCGCCCAACGCAGCACGGAAATCCCATCCGTCACATCACTCACCGGGTACAAAATCATCAACGTCCAGCCCGTCTGTTCGGAGAGCTGTTTCACCAAAATATATCGCTTCTGCTCTAAAGTAACTTGCTGCGAATCGGTATGCATGAGCCCGCTGATGTCAGCAAGTGCTCCGCCTTCAGAGACAATGGGCCTTGCCGAGCTATCGGCTAACAGCATTAATTCGCGCTGCCCTGTATCGGGGAGCTTGCTTTGGAAATCGAAATAGCTGCGATTAATCCGCACCATCAAATACCCGCCATTTGAGAACCATCGGTCAATTAAATTGATCCGACGAATGGCTAGAACCGTGTCCGGATTCTTCGGATCGTTCCCGATCCACACCAGCCTGCCCTTCTCTTTATCCGCCTGTTCAATCCAGTTCGGTTCGATTAGATCCGTTAACTTCTGTTCATCCAGCGGAAACATACGCGCAAAATCCGTCGTATACAACTCCACATTGCTCACACCACTGTAAGCTTGGATGTGATTGGCGATTTTCAGAAGCGACTGACGCTCGCTGAAGTTTGGCGTCTTCCCTTGAACGGATGATAAAAACAATTGCTGCAAATACACATCATTTACAGCTTGTAACGTCAACGTATCGATTTGTGTAATGATCGCTTCCAGTCTGCCGTTCGCTTGACTGGCGATTTGCTTCATCTGTGTCTCCGCCTTCGTGTTGAGGAGGGTGGATACCGAATTGTACGTAATCGCGCCTGCACAGACCAGAACGATGATCATCACGGCAATAAATCCCGCTAACATCTGATTGCGCAATGTATTCCAGTTAGCCAGCTTCTGCCACAAGCGGAGTTCCCCTTTTCGCATATAAGTAAGTGCTTTCAATATGCCAAATCATACTACATCCTAGAAAGTTTGGCTATTAAACTATGTCCATTTTCGCTTCAATACGCGTTCATTTCCTGTTCATGAATTGTCCTAGCATCATATATTGCAAAAATAAGGCTAATCGCGTCAAATCTATCCGATTCAAAAACAGGGGATTCCTTTATAATCAAGTTATTGAAAGCGATTACAATACAATTCATACAACATGCAAACCATTCCAAAGGAGATGTTTCATTATGAATAAAGTACGTATGGGTATTATCGGACTAGGAGCAGAAGGAGGCATGTACGCAGGCTTTCTAGCAGATGGCAAGGTAAGCAACATGATCATCGGCGCTTTATGCGATACGGATCCTGCCAAGAAGCAAATGGCCGCTGAGAAGTATCCGGACATCCCTTTCTATGACAATTATATCGAAATGATGGAAAGCGGACATGTGGATGCCATCGTCACCTGTGTGCCGCACTACTTGCACCCACAGATGGGTATCGAAGCGCTGAAACGAGGGATTCACGCCTTGGTCGAGAAACCCGCAGGCGTGTACACGAAACAAGTTCGTGAGTTGAATGAGTTCGCAGCTACGAAGCCTGAACTGACTTTTGGCATCTTCTTCAACCAACGTACCAACTCCCTTTACCAGAAGTTGAAGCAATTAATTGAAGATGGCGAGATCGGCGAAATTCGCAGAACGAATTGGATTATTACCACTTGGTGGAGACCACAAGGTTATTATGATCAAAGTGAGTGGAGAGCGACCTGGGGCGGCGAAGGCGGTGGCGTTCTAGTGAATCAAGCGCCTCATCAGCTGGATTTAATGCAATGGATTTGCGGGATGCCGAAGAAAGTATACTCGAACGTGAAATATGGTTTTCAACGAAACATTGCTGTTGAGGATGAAGTCACAGCCATGTTTGAATACGAGAACGGTGCGACTGGCGTATTTGTTACTTGCACACACGACGTATTAGGCACAGATCGCTTCGAAATCCTTGGCGACAAAGGGAAGATAGTTGTAGACGGCAGTAAGAAAATTACAATCAAACGTCTTACTACCCCAGAGTCCGAGATGAGCAACTCGATGAACATGCAGGACGTGATGAAAATTTTCATGGGTCAAAACACAGGGGATATTTTCACAGAGGAAGTGCTCGAATTCGGGGAATCCTTCGGTGTTCAGCATATCGCTGTACTCGAAAACTTTGCAGCCAACGTGCTGGACGGCACTCCGCTAATCGCACCTGGCAGCGATGGCATTTATGGCGTGCGACTTGCCAATGCCATTCATCTATCCAGCTGGCTTGGCAAAGAAATCGAACTTCCTTTCGATGAGGATCTGTTCTTACAAGAACTGAACAAAAGGGTCGAAACAGAAAACAAATATCCAGTCAACGTATAAGGAGGCAAGCGTCATGGCAAAGGGAAAAATCGGCGTTCAAATGATGATGTTGAAGGGTAAGGTTGAGGAGCTTGGTATCTTCGAAACATTGAAGAGAGTGAAAAAACTCGGCTATAGCTGTGTTGAAGTATCACAAATTCCGATGTCACCAGATAATGTGGCTGAACTGCGCAGAGCAAGCGTCTATTTCGATATTGAAATCGCCTCCTTAAGTGCCTCCATCGAACCGATGGTTCCAGGCATGCCAGGAGAATTTCTTTCAACGGACTTCGATAAGATCGTCGCAGATTGCCACACACTGAATTGTAAATTCCTGCGCATTCCGATGCTTCCCTTCACATCGATGGGGAACAAGGAGGCTGTACTAGCCTTCGTTCAGAACGCAGACGACTATGCAGAAAAGTTAGCACCGCACGGCATCTCTTTGTACTATCACAACCATCATGCTGAGTTCCAGAAGTTTGATGGCGAATACTTGCTGGATATTATCAAAAACAATACGAAGCATCTCGGTTTCGAGATGGACGTCCACTGGATCCAACGCGGCGGGGAAAATCCCGTAACCTTCATTCAGCAATACGAGGGTCGTGTTGCACTGATTCACTTGAAAGACTACCGCATCGGAGCGCTGAACTACGATTTCTCCAAAGGCATGGATATGCAAGCGTTTATGACCGCATTTAACAATATCATCCAATTCGCTGAGGTTGGCGAAGGCAGTCTCGATATTAAAGGCATCATGGAAGCTGGCGCGGCCAGCGGCTCGAAATATTTCCTCGTTGAACAAGACGATGTGTATGGGAAGGATCCGTTCGATTGCCTCGCCCTCTCGGCGACTAATTTGCGCAAGCTAGGCTTTACCGACTGGTTCTAACATATAGGTTTATCCAAAATCACCCACTTCCGCCTTCAGATGGCGGTCATAGCTGGGTGATTTTTACATACAACAAAAAGCCTACCCGCTTTCACCATAGGTGAAGATTCGAGTAGACTAGGGAGAGTACAAGGAAGCTCCACGAGAGCTATAACTTCTTTTTGTGGTAGAAAAAATTTGGCAACTTGATCTCATTCGAGTAATGCTGATGGAAAATATGCGTCGTAGCCGGGGACATCGGCGGAATCAGCCACGTCCAGTCACCCGTGACGTCGCGCCCGCTCTTCTCTTCGTTGTCTTCGAAGCGCTTGAACTGCTTCGCTGCCGTGTGGTGATCGACGATGGCAACACCCTGCTGGGCGAACGAATGCAGCACCGCTACGTTTAGCTCGACCAGCGCTTTGTCCTTCCAAAGTGAGGACTCACGCCGCGTATCGAGTCCCATGATCGACGCTACCCGCGGCAGCATGTTGTACCTGGCCTCATCGGCAAAGTTCCGCGCGCCGATTTCCGTTCCCATGTACCACCCGTTAAACGGAGCCGCGGGATAGATCACGCCGCCCATTTCGAGGTACATGTTAGAAACCATCGGCACCGCATACCATTGCAGGTTCAGCTCCGCGAAGGTTGGCAGCTCTGGATGGCTAATCGCCACCTCCAGAATCAACGCTTTCGGGATCTCGAACAGCCGCGGCTCCCGCTCTCCTACCTGTAGCATGAGGGGCAGCACATCAAAATGCGTCCCCTCACTCTGCCAGCCAAGTGCCTGGCATGCCTTCGTGAAGGTCACTGAAACAGGGTCGCCCAAGATGCCATGTTCGGTTTCATACCCCGCATAGCGAATCAGCTGCTCATTCTTAATCTGAACAACTGGCTTCCCTTCACGTGATTGGGGAAATATCGTGATGACGGGGCGGATTTTGCCGCCATTCGTCGCTTCCTCGATATGCCTGAACAGCGCCTCGGCCGCAGCTTCTACCGTCTCTATATGACGAGCGTCGTGTACACGAAGCGACTCCCAGAACAAACGCCCAATGCAGCGGTTGCTGTTGCGCCAAGCCATTTTCGCGCCATGCGTCAGCTCTTCCATCGTATGCTCATACGTCCCAGTATACTGAATCGCTTGCGTAATCTCGGCAATACGGGCGTTAATTTGTGCCTCACTTTTGCCCAATTCGGTATAGCATTCTTGTATAAAAGGGATCGCTTTCTCTAGTTGCTGGTCCTGAACTTTCATCGGTATAGCTCCAATCATTTCACACTAAATTGGTCGGGAATATAGCTGATGTGGGAGGTTGCGACGATCGTGAGCTCGCCTTTGTCCTCCGCAAACTGAACCGCATCATCACCGACATAGAACCATAATTTCCGTGTAGGCTCATTCTCAAACTCTTGGAAAACAAATACGTTGAGCTCCTCTTTCCATTTCAAAAGCTCCGCAATCCGCTCCGGCTGATCAATCTGAACACGGAACAACCACTGTTCGCCTTGCTGCTCCCACGTGTAGGGCACAGACTGCTTGCTTGTATCGATAAAAGCGCGACCGCCAACCGCATGCTTCACTAGAAACGTTTCCTTCATCGCTGCAACCTCCTCTATCTCTCCATTATCGCCTTATGGCAGATCAATAAGCATGAAATGTGTATCTTCGAGCGCACGAATCGTCAGGGAAGACTCCGCTTGGATACGCGCGCTGTCCTTTGTTTCGAGTACCGCATCGTTGACCGAGCATTTCCCGCTCACGAGCATGAGATAAATACGGCGATTCTCGCCTTGCTCGAACTGAAGTTCTTTACCCGCATCCAGCTTGCTCAGGTAGATGCTCATGTCTTGATGGATTTTCGCGATATGAGGGCCTCCCTCAGGTGTCACAACCGGCAACAGATGATTAATCATCGCCTCCGGCTCATACGTCACATTTTCAAAAGAAGGCTCTATTCCTCGCTTCGCAGGCATAAACCATAGCTGAAATAGACTCATCGGTTCCGTTTCCGATGCATTATACTCGGCATGAATCACGCCGCTGCCCGCGGACATCCGCTGTACACCATTGGAAGCCGTAATGGCTACGTGGCCGAGGCTGTCTTCATGCTTAATCGCTCCGCTGAGCACGATACTGACGATCTCCATGTCACTATGGGGATGTGGGCCAAAGCCCCGTCCTGCTGCGATATCATCGTCATTACACACACGCATGACACCAAAGCTGACATTTTCTTCATCAAAATAGTCGCCAAAAGAGAAGCTTTTGTGGCTCTTGAGCCACCCCAAATCAGTTGAATTACGCGTGTCGGCCGGGAAAACTTGGATCACAGCAATCGCCTCCTTCTATTAGTACCTCTAGCTTATCATACTCAGGGTACGGACTCCATGTCGGAACAATGGCGGAACTAAGCCAGTTTTGTGACGATGGCAAATTACTTGCGTTCAAGGAATTGCATGTGAGGTTGATTAGGTTCATTGCTATCGGTACCTGAGCTAGAAAATTGCACAACGCCTCGTTCTGGCGTATAAATCGTGTTAAAATCACCGAGAATCGGAGTTGTTTGATCCAGATATTGCACAACTTTTCCATCTAAACTAAAAACAATAAGATACAAATTATCGTCTGATAATCGTAACGAATTGTGGGTCCACGTGTAGCCTAACCGCTCATTGATCTGAGTGTGTGTTGTATAAGGACCGAACAAATAGAGCTTATCCCAAGCAAAGTTGGTTAATTCTTTTACATTCATCGTAGTTGATTTGCCACTGCTTCGAACGGAATCTATCTGTTTATGGAAATTTTCCGCTAGCGCTTGATACCCAATCGGATCAACTTTCTTCATCTGCTGGTCTATTAGTCTGTTCAACGACAAGCTTGCAGGAACGGCCAGTAGGAGAATAAGCGTGATCAAGATGAGGGTTCTTACCAATTGGCGTAGCCGCAACATTTGCACAAGAACATACGTAATGGCTAGGGATATTAGCAAAGGCAGTACACTGATTGTGGTGTTAATGAGATCAAAACCTTTCTCCCTAACATCTAACACCTGAATCACAATACCGTAAGCACTATAATATAGGATCGCGAGAACGACCCAAACCAGCCCGACAAGCATAGTGTTCCTACTCATGTTCTCACCTCGTTCCTAACACAGATATCTTACATTATCACATGAAAAATGGATTCCGGTTAGTTCCTTCGAGCGATTGGCTCGGAAAAGGAGTCATGAGCAATAGGCACTACTTGCCGAGTATCACTATCTTGCAGCTGTAAGCGTGTTTTTCATCGTTACAGCGCGGAGAGCAGGCGTTTCTGGCACATTTCGCAGCTGTAAGTGTGTTTTTCACCGTTACAGCGCGAGGGGCAGGCGTTTCTGGCACATTCCGCAGCTGTAAGCGTGTTTTTCACCGTTACAGCTACGGTTACTCCTCCAACACCCACTGCTCATACAGCGCATCCAACTGCCCCTGCACGACTTCCCGCTTCTCCCAAAGCTCCGCGAGCTCCGCCGGTGTCCGTGTTTCGCTTTCCTGCTGCAGCCGCTCATCCAACGCGGCCAACTCCGCTTCTACGCCCGCGATCCGCTTCTCCAAAGCGGCTTTCTCAGACGCCGCCGCTGGTTTCCCCCGCTTAACCGCGGAAGCCTCTGGCTGTTTCACCTTCACTTTGTCAACGGAGGTGAGCCTGCCGCGTTCCTCGGCCATAATCGCTTCCCGGGCGCGAAGCTCGCCGCTCTTTTCTTTATACGCATCAAAATCACCTACATACACGGTGATCTTCCCCTGATCCAACTCCCATATTTTTCGCGCCAGCCGATTCATAAAATACCGATCATGTGTCACCGCCAGCACCGTGCCTGGGAATTCCTCCAGCGCATCCTCTAGCGCTTCGCGCGAAGCGATGTCCATGTGATTCGTCGGCTCATCTAAGATGAGCAGGTTCGGCTTGCGCAGCACAAGCAGGGCTAGTCGCAATCGCGTCCATTCGCCGCCAGACAAGGAACTCACCGCTTTGAACACATCCGCGCCATAAAATAAATACGCAGCCAGCCGCCCCCTCGCTTCCCCTTCTTCCAGCTTCGCTTCCTCGCAGAAATACGCGAGAACGGATTTCTTGTCATCCGCCGGATACGCTTGCTGCGCTAGATAGCCGATGTCGACGCGAGCCCCAAGTTCGAGCTCCCCGCCATCCGGCTGCACGTCACCGAGCAGCATCTTCAGCAGCGTCGTTTTCCCAGAGCCGTTATGCCCGACGAGCATCACCTTCTCGCCGTATTCGAGTGAGCCGCTCGCCTGCTCTAGCAGCGTCTTCTCCCCGTATCTCTTCGTGACATTCTCGAAGCGCAACACCTTGCGGCCTGAGCGATCCTCCGGCTTCAAATCGAAATCAGCCGCCCTCGGATCGAGCACAGGACGCTTGAGCTTTTCCATGCGATCCAGCGCTTTCTGCATGGAGAACGCCCGGCGGAAAAACTTCTCATTGCCGCCGATACGCCCCCATTCGATCAGCTGCTTGATCGTCTCTTTCATTTTACGGATTACCTTCTGCTGCTCTTGGTAATCCGCAAACTGCTGAAGCAGACGCACTTCCTTCTCCTTCACATAGCCCGAATAAGAGCTGTGATACGTAGTCGACTCGCCATCTTCCAATTCCACGATTTTCGTGACAACGAGATCCAGAAAGTAACGATCGTGGGAGACGATGATACAAGCGCCGTCATAATGCTTGAGGTAATCCTCTAACCACTCCACACCTGCCAAATCCAAATGATTCGTCGGCTCATCCAGCAACAACAGGTCTGGTTTGCCGATTAACTGGGAAGCCAACGTGATCTTCGTCTTCTCTCCTCCCGACAAAGAGGCAAAGCTTCGCTCATAAAACCCCTTCGCAATCCGCAACCCATTCGCCACTTGATCAATGCGTGCATCCAGCTCGTAGCCGCCTTCGCGTTCGAATCGCTCTTGCAGCACTGCATATCGCGATAGCAGTTGATCCATACGTTTCTCATCGTTCATGACCGCTTGGCTCGACATTTCGCTCTCCAGCTCCCGCATCGTCGCTCGGCACGCAAGCAGCTCCTGGAAGCTTGCAGCCAGCACATCGTACACCGTGAAGCTTTCCCAAGTGCTTGGGATTTGGGCCAAATATCCAATCCCCGTATCCTTACGCACCGTTAGCTGCCCCTCGTCAGGCTTCTCCATTTTGGCAATTAGGCGCAGCAGTGTTGATTTCCCGCTACCATTGCGACCCACAAGTCCAACACGTTCCCCTTGATGAATCTCAAACGTAACATCCTCTAGCACCAGCTGGGCACCGTGGTATTTTTTTATATTTTGACCATTAATAATTAACATGATAAAGGATCCTCCTTGGTTTGAAGACGACCCTGACCTGCACGCAGCTAACACAAAAAAGCCGCAGGAAAATTCCTACGACCTTTCGGATAATTCCCGTAGAGGGTTAAGGTAGGCGTCTTTTCGTGAGTTGGTAAACCGTATGCGCATAAGTGGACAGACCTCTCGCGTCTTTGACTTCTGCATGAACGATGCCAGCCATCGCAATGGGTAACTGGCTCACACGGTTGTTCACGAACTCTCGATTCATCCTACCTTCACCTCCTTCAATGTACACTCTGCTAAAATAGTACCATAACCATCGGTCAATTCGCAATGGGCTCCATCCATCGTCCTGCCCCTACATCAAGCTCCAAATTTGCTTACCCACCAACAGCACACATACCGTGATAAAAAGCGGCCGCACATACGCCGATCCCTTACGGATCGCCATACGAGAGCCGAGTAATGCGCCGCACACCATCGCCAAGCCCATTGGGATTCCGATCCAATAATTAATGGAGCCCAGCGCCATGAACGTAATTAAACTTGCGATGTTGCTGCCGAAATTGAGAATTTTGGCATTGCCCGCTGCTTTGACGAAATCGAAGCCGACCATCAGAAATACGAAAATCAGGAAAGATCCTGTTCCTGGGCCAAAAAAACCGTCATAGAAACCTAAGACGAACGCTGCGCAGCCCATTAAGAAAGCCGTCCTCGCCGAGTACTGACTGAAAGTCGAGATGTCTCCCCAATTTTTGCGGAATATCGTGTAAATCGTAATTAGAATCAGCATCACCACGACCAGTGGTTTTAGAAAATCGGAAGGGATTTGCCGCAGCACGAATACCCCGCACACCGCTCCAGCCAAGGAAAGCACGAACAATCCGCGCACCGCTTTGAGATCAACATTCCCTGTCCGCATAAATGAAATCGTGCTTGTCAGCGACGACATCGTCCCCGCTAATTTATTCGTGCCTAACGCCAGCGCTGGCGGCATTCCTGTTGCCAGTAAGACTGGCACCGAAATAAGCCCGCCTCCCCCAACAACCGAATCTACATAGGCTGCCAAGAACCCGCCGACGATAACGAAAATCATCATTTCCCAACTCAAATGCAGCATGATGTGAATGAACTCCTCTTGTGTTTGAATAAGTATGGTTTGTTTGTCCAACACCTATTCTCGCACGATGTTCCCGTTCAAGCAAGAATTTACCTAAGGTAAAATAATCAAAGGTTAAACTGAATACTTCCGTAGTTCCTCTATAATCTGGTCAACGATGAGATCAGTAGCCAAATCCCCTTGAATGATCACATCCGAATTGACTTTCACCGTCTTTTCCATTTCCAAATAAGCGGCTCTTCCCCTGGCCAAATAATTCTTCAAATCACTTTGCAGTTCGTGCATCGCATGCTTTTGCTCATTGCGTAAGATGCGTCTGGCCATGGCAATATCCAATGGAGTGTCAACATAAAAGGCCAAATCAATAAAGTCACGCACGCCATCATTCAAGTAGGCAAAAGGATAATCGAGGACAATATAGTCGAGTGATTGGTCTTTGAGCAGCAGCTGAATATCTGTAATGAATGGGGAGAGCACCCAGGCATTGTAATCAGCCCCCGCCTCCACCCACTCACATATATCAGGGCAATTCTCAAAATCGTAATCATCGAAATAGAGGGCCTGAGCACGATCTAATCTATGAATCAAGTGATTGATTGTCGTTGTCTTACCTCCACCAGATACGCCTGAAACGGATAGTACTCGCGGCTTCTTCATCACGAACGTCACACTCCAATAGGAATAAATATCCATATTAGCTTATCATACTTCCTCGTTAGGGGCCTATTACAATACATAACAAAAAGCCGCCGATCTTCTGATGTGACTTCTCCACAAATAAAATAACCCCACAGCTCATCCCTGTGGGGTATTTCTATGTCACTATTTATCTCAACGTTTTCAACGCGCCGCTCCAAGCTTTCACTTGATCGAGCATCGCATTCACGTTGCCTTTGTGCAGATCAGCTGGTTTGAATACGGAGAAGTTTTCGAAATCTGTAAACAAGGAGAACGTCGGATGTACGCGAACGTCTGCTACCAATAGCTCGCCTAGGATGCCACGCAGATGTTCAGCTGCACGAGCACCACCTGTTGAACCGTAACTCACGATACCAGCGGCTTTGTTATTCCAAGGCTCACGTGCGGAGTCCAATGCATTTTTCAAAGCACCTGTAATGCTGTGATTATATTCTTGGACAACGAATACAAAACCGTCCAGGCTTTCAAGCTTCGTATTCCATGCTGCAAGTCCGGGTTCTTCCCCTGTACCTTCACCGAAGAAAGGAAGTTTAAACTCGGCAATATCAACTATTTCGTACTCAGCATCTCCACGCTCATCAGCAATTTGCTTAACCCATTCGCCTACTTGCGGGCTAACACGACCTTGACGGGTGCTGCCAAGAATAATACCAATTTTCAGTTGCTCGTTCGACATCTTTGTTACCTCCTAAAATAAAGTGAATTACTTACTTAACGTAACTTCATCAGTATAACGATTAATTCGGACGACTGGAAGTAGGCACTTTTAAGGTACCAGGTATACTTTAGGATACCTGCTCTTAATTAATTATCCCATGTGACACAATCTCAACTTTCATCGAAACTTGAAATTTCGCTTTCGGATATTCGGTCTCCCAGTCCATCTTTTTCCATTCATTCGGATAAAAAGCCATCACATCCCGCGCAATGCCCAAAGCGTCGGAATTTGCCTGCTGAAGCTTCTTGCATATCTCATTGGCCTCTTTTGTTATGACCTCGGAGAACTGCTTATTCAATTGTTCAACCTTTTTCTTGTCGGCTAGGTCATCCCTGGCATATTCAATAACTCTGCCCTTCATCTTCAGGTTGAGTTGAATCTGTAGTTGCCCCTCCGCGTCAATCCAGACCTCTTTTTTTCGCTTTAAGTTCGATATGTTAAGTGCTAAATAATCGGAAGGTTCGTCTTTGTCTTTGGAAGCTTCCTCCTTAATATCTCTTGTGATCACACAAATATCACCCTTATCTCCGTTCATTAATAGATACAACATCGATTGCTCTGGGGATAAAGAATAACCTGTAAATTTGCGAGCATGCATAAGAGCTAAGCCGTCAACCACAGCTTTATCAGTCTCTTTCCTCAGAATCGGGATGGCGGGGTCCCGCCCTGGATCATGCAGCATGGGGTAGAGTGAATGCAGCGTCATTGCAGGAATGATCGTTTCATAGCTAGCACTTCGAAGGATTTTCCGCAAATATTCACCTGCCGTTGCAGACCCAATTCGATCGATGCGAATCAAGTCGCCAGCTTGCCCGCGAACAATAGCCACTTTAGCAAGCATAGGAACATTTGAAGTCCGAAAGGACGAGTCCAGCATTTGCGCTAAATCTTTTTTTGCCACCTTCTCGCCGAGCAGCATGACTTGATTTTTGGAGGTACCTATCGGGCCTGCGATTTGCAACCCAATTTTTTTGAATAACGCATCTTGCAGCGTAGGTCCCGATGCCGTTATCACCTCATGAACGGGTGCCGTTCGTTCCTTACCACCAGGCGATTGAATGGTTACGGTAGTGACGATATCGTGCTGATCGTTCATATCAATCGAGGCCGCATAGATGAGCTGCAGGTTTTTGAGCTCATTTCGATAGTTGCATCCTGATAGTATTAGGAGACTAAGACAGCTAATCACTAATTTTCTCATACCGATGGCATCCGTCCCCTTTTCCCTCTCATCCAGGCTATTAGTAGGAGCACGATCGGAATCCCGAGAATGATAAAGCTATCATATTGAGTAATCTGCTCTAAGAACTGGACTTGATTCTCCGATCGCCAGAATATCCCCGTTAAACAGACAAGTGGGACAAGATAATAGATTGCTTTACGGTGCTCATTGCGATGAAATAAGTACCCCAATCCCTTCCCTGCACTGTAAAGGTAACTGATCTGTGTTGACGTTACTTTTACCAGCCAGATAGATAGAAAAAGCAGATCCAATCGTTCTAGAAACGGCAGGGAAATTCCATTGAGATAGTACGGCACGGGCTGTGGAATGTAGTTAATCGATTCTGGACTGAAATTTATATAACAGATGAGAACCATGATCAGAAAGAAGGCAGTTGCCAATCCATTTGCCCACAGAATGGGAGGAATCAAGCTCTTTCCTTTTGCTTGAATATCAGAATTCAGCACTAAAACCACTTCAAAACCTAAAAAGGATAGCAAAGAGCTTTTTACTCCCAACAATATGGCATGTAGCCCTTCTTGCCCAACAGGCAATAGATAGCGGTAATCCATTGTGCTAAAGTTCGTCATCATGATCACCAGCATCACAAAAATTAATAGGGTAATTAACGCATTGTAACGGGCAATAATCCGAATATTCTCCTTGGCCATGTATAAGCAAACAATAAAATTCGCAACGATGATGAGCCCCGGGTTCGTGTGGGGTAATATCCATAACTCTACGAACGTCATTTCCATCAATAAAATCAGACAGCTCGTAAAGGTAAAATGTAAGATATACACCACGTTGATCACATTCCCGAACCATTTGCCCAAAATGATAGGAACAAATTGATATAGATTTTGCCGGGGAAATCTCTGGCATAACAATGCGTAAGCTACCAGAATGAGTTGAACGCAGGCTCCAGCCACAAGAACAGAAATCCATCCATCTACACCCGCGGCTTTATGCAAATCATAAGGGAAAGAAAGCACAGCGATACCGATCTGCGTTTGCAAAATGAAGGCAAATAATTGAACCCTAGTCATGATGCCCTCCTATCCGACGCTTTACGGCGGAAGATCCGTCTTGGCAACTGAACAAGCGTAGTCAGAATGCGTCTTGGTTCGAATGGAGTGAACGGATAGAAATAAGGCACACCAAATGTTTCGAGTTTACTTAGATGCATGAACAAGAGACAGAAGCTAAAGGCAATACCCGCAAAACCTAGCAGCGAAGAAGCAATCATGATGGGGAAAGAGATAAGACGAATAGCAAGGCGCATTTCATGTGAAGGTACGCTGAATGAAGCTACTGCTGTCAATGAAATGACAACGATCATCGTCGTTGAAACCAAATTGGCATTCACAACTTCACTTCCAATCACGAGACCTCCGACGATAGACAGCGTAGCTGCGATTGATTTCGGCAATCGGATCGCGGCTTCCCTGAGCAACTCTAGCACGGTAATCATGAACATTGCTTCCATGAGCGGATTGAATGGGATGTTTTCCAACGAGGCTTTCAATGAAAACACCAAATCAATCGGCAAGATATCGAAATGATTAGAAACAATGGATATGTATACGGATGGTAGCGCGATACCGATCATAACGCTGATTAACCGGAGGAATCTAAAAAAGGTCCCATTCCACCACCTGGCATTAAAATCATCTGCCGCTTGAAAAAACATAAAGAACGTGACAGGCAGAATTGTCGCGAACGAGCTTCCGTCTACGAGTAGTACGATTCGTCCTTCCATTAAATGCGAAACGGTCGTGTCGGGTCTTTCGGTAAATAGTAATTGTGGAAATGGTGATAAATGACTGCTTTCCAAACGATCGGTAATTTGTCCAGACGATTTAATGAAGGTAGCCTGATTTGTGAGCAGGTTGGCGATTATATCGTCAACAACTGTCATGTCGGCAATATCACACATGTATAACAGCTTGACGTTTGTCGGGCTTTCGGAGCCTAAGGTGAAATGCCGCTCAACTAGGTTCGCATTTTTCAATCGTTGGTGGATTAGCTGCCCATTGACATAAACGTCATCCACAAAACCGACATGCGATCCACGAACCGTTTGTTCGTTTTGTGGTTCACCCACGCTGTGTACGACTCTTGAACTTGCATCTACCAAAACAATATCCATTCTTTGCTCCAGCAGAATAGCGCACTTGCCCTGAAGCATCCCTGCTGCTGCAGTCTTCAAATCGGTGACAAGCTCAATATCCAAAATAGGAAGTATGTCCTCAAGACGACCTGCGTGAGATTGCAGCAATGGTTTGAGAATGTCTGACTGCAGCTTATCTGTATCTGTAATGGTTGATAAATAAAGAAGACTTCCCCTTAGGCTTTGCATGGTGAATTCCCTGGAGCGCACATCGTCGGAAGAATGGAAATACTGGAATAGGTTTTGTATATTCGTCTCGATCTCATCAGAGATCAGAAGAGAATCCTGCTGCATTTCCATACCGCGCCCTCCGTCCAACTACATTTCCGTTAGTATTTACCAGTTTCGGGGGATTATCCAGATAGAAAAACGAGAAAAAACCGCCTAGGCTTGTGCCCAGACGGTGCTGCTTCAGGTGACAAAGCATTTTAAAACCGGAGCCAAGCATGCGCAGCACATAACCCAAAAGCACCCCCAGCCGCAATCGCAGCCGAAGGTGCTTCGTATTCTAGGGTACTAGCCCAAATCAGGCGTATCCGTCAGTTCAATGATGGCATTCTCCGTGTGGTGCAGTTCCAATACGATGATCTCATTGCGCCCTTCTTTTAGTAGGGGAGCTGGCAGATACAACGTGTTTTGGGGGCCCTTTTCCCAGAAGCGGCCGAGGTTGAAGCCATTGATCCAAACGACACCTTTGGACCAGCCCGCTAACTTGACGAACGTATCTCCTGTTCCATCTACAAGGAATTCCCCGCGATAGAGAGTCGGATGATCTAGGAATTCGCTATCTACGCTGGCTCCTGCAAGGACTTCTCCCGTCGTCTGAACGAATGGAACCGCCATGATATTGTCTAATGGGAGTGGATAAATCGTCCAGTCAAAAAGGAACTGATTATTCATTCGCACGCCTTCTGTGATCCCTTTGCAATCTCGAAGTCGCGGACCATAATTAACACGTCCCATGTTCTCAACGACGATATCTAACTTCGCTCCCCCAGCAGGAATGTCCATCTGGAGTGGACGTGGATCCCAGCGTTCTACCGTACCTTGGTACACGCCATCTAAGAAGACTTGCGCACGATCATGTACTTCTTGCAGGTGCAAGCTTTCGCCGGTTCGAGGTCCAGACACTTTCGTCGAATAGACGATGAAGCCATAATCTTGTCCGAGATGCTCCATCGACACTGGCGTGATGTGTTGGATTGGTTTCGTCAGATAAGGCAGAGATTCTAGTAAATCCGCCTTTTCTGTCATCGCAATTTGCCCATAGCTCTTCTTCTGAATTGGCGCAGGCAGCGCGGGAAGTTCTTCTACCGTTATGCCCAAATGCTGGGCAATTACCTTACGCACAGCGCTATATTTCTCCGTCACATCACCGCATTCGGACAAGGGTGAATCGTAATCGTAGCTAGTAATTGTCGCTTCATACTTCTCTTGATAGTTTGCACCGTTGTAGAATCCGAAGTTCGTTCCACCGTGGAACATATAGAAATTGACCGATGCACCCGCTCGCAGCATCCGATCGAACACATCTGCAACGTCACCAGCATCTCTCGTGTGATGCGGCTTCAACCAGTGGTCAAACCACCCGTTCCAGTACTCCATGCAAAAAAACGGCTCATTCTCGCGATATTGACGGAATTTCTCGAAAGCCGCTTCCGGCTGTGAGCCGAAATTAACCGTAGCCAGTGTCCCCGGCACTGTTCCGCCTTGCAGCATCCCATCCTCGGGACCGTCGGATGTAAACAGCAACACATCCACGCCACGGCTGATTAAGCCGTCTCTTAGATAGGTTAAATAAGCGGTATCATTCCCGTAGCTGCCATATTCATTCTCGATTTGCACCGCCAGAATCGGCCCGCCATTCGTGCTCAGCAGCGGCTTCAAACGAGGAATCAACTCGTCGTAATAGCGATCGACTTTTTGCAAATACATAGCGTCCATACAACGTAATTTCATCGAAGGATATTGCAGCAGCCAAGCCGGCAGCCCACCAAACTCCCACTCCGCACAAATGTAAGGACTAGGCCGCACGATCACATGTAGACCCAGGTTTCCTGCTAGCTGTACGAATGCCTCCACGTCCGCGAGGCCGCTGAAATTGAATTCGCCTTCCTTCGGTTCATGTAAATTCCAAGGTAAATACGTCTCAACCGTATTAAAACCGCATGCTTTCAGCTTCAACAATCGGTCTTCCCAATAGGCTGGCACTACGCGAAMATAATGGATGGCGCCTGACAAGAGTTGGATGGGCTCCCCATCTAGTAAAAATTGCTTGTTTCCTGCTGTTAAAATCGCCACGATGATCCCTCCGAATTATCCGTATGAATGGTCTTTCTTCTTCTCTCATCATCGCTGATTCTGGCTGTTCCACTCAATCTCCAAATAGCGCAAGTTCTATACCAAATGTGCCGAAGGATGCTATGATAGAGGCATCAAAATCAACGAACGAACGCTAACTGGAGGCAATCCGTATGGAGGATTTATATAGGGATAATTACCGTTTTCCGAATATGATTCAAACGCTGCAGGTCGTCGGTTGTCATTTTGGACTGCAGCCCCCAGGATGGGCCTATCCGAGGCATCATCATCATTTATTTGAGCTGCTGTATTGTTCGGAGGGTGAAGTCTTGCATGAGATTAATCGCCAATCCATCACCATGTTCGCAGGCGACTGGCTGCTTATTAAATCTGGTGTCCGACATCAATCCGCCAACCAATCGGCTTTTCATTATGGGTATTTTAATGTCCACTTCGATCTCGACGATACGGAAATCCGCAGTCTACTAGCGGCAACACCCTACCAGCTGATCCGTCAAAAGGACGCCTCCACGAGCAAGCTACGCAGCTACGTAGGCGAATTAGAAGCCGTTGTGACGCGCAACCAGCTGTTAGATCAAGGGGCTGAGCAGGCTCATCTGCTCTTCGAGGATAAGCTGCTGCTGCAGTCTTATACGCTGCTCATCATTCATGATGTGCTCGCACTGCTTCGCGCCCAGCAGAGCGCAGTGGTGAAAACAACGCGTGAAAGTACGAGTGCAACGAACCGCGATGCGTCGTTGTTCTCAACTGACGTCGCCCACGCGATCGAGGAGAAGCTGTCGCTAGGTCTCGGCGAGGAAGCTTCCGTCGCGGGGATCGCCAAAGAGCTGAACATGAGCCGCAGCCAGTGCAGCAAGCTGTTCTCCAAGGTGTACGGCCTATCACCGCGCCAGTATGTCAGCCAGTTGAAGCTGAAGCAAGCCAAAGAATTGCTCGTTACGACCCATCTGTCGATGAATCTTATCGCCGACAAGCTTGGCTTTCAATCGGCCAGCCACTTCTCGCGGCAATTCCGCCGCTGGACTGGCCAGTCACCAAGCGAGTTCCGGCCGAAGCACCATTCGGTGCAGTAGATTGGTGCATTGCAGCCCCATCAGCAGCCCAATACGCACTAAAGGCCAATATGAGAACGGACTCCGTTCCTCCTATTGGCCTTTCCCTATTTTCCTCGCTCATGAGTAACGGTGAGATTGTAGCTCTGTCGACGCTATCCCCTTCACTCAGGAGAAGCGTAAGTTGCTAATTTCAGAAGCATAACGTTCTGCTCTTGCAGTGCATCATGTAGAACATGAATAGAGATATCGCGGGTTGGGCAATCTTCATCCAGCGCAATGGCTGCCGCGATTCCTGCGGCTTGCCCTAGTGCATAGCACGTCGGCTGCACGCGCATAGACGACATCGCTACATGCGTAGCAGAGATCGATCGACCAGCGACAAGCAGATTCTCCACGTCATGAGGTACCATACAACGATAAGGAATATCGTAACCATGAACCTCGCGCTCATCGGTTGTCTTTTTACCATCAGGGCTATGAATATCAATCTCGTAATTCGTCTGCGCCACGACATCTTGGAAGCGACGTCCCTCGACCACATCCTGCTCGGTCAACGTATAAAGTCCACGAATTTGGTTCGTTTCTCTGACGCCGACTTGGTTAGGAACATGTGAAAGCGCATACGTTTCAAAACCGTTTCTTTGCAAATAATGAACGATTGAGAAGACTTGTCGAAGTGCTTCCGTTTCTGCGTAATTGACATCGGCGATCTTCGCACCGTTCCCTTTAACTCGGGTCATATTAACCAAGAGCAGGCCTTCTGAATTACGCTCCCAGAAGAGATGACGACCTTGCGGCAGATCTGAGATCTCGTTGTAGTGATAACATCCCTCTGGCAAAATCGGCTTAATAGGCTTGCCCGTATTCTGCATCATGAACATCAGCGTCATTGGCTGCGTGAGCCCATCCTCATCTCTACCTGACGTAAACGACACCCCGGAATCGATCGCTACACGGGCATCACCTGTACAGTCAATGAATTGCAGTCCCTCGAACGCTTGAAGCCCTTCTCTTGTTGAGACAATAACCGCCTTTAAACGAGAACCTTCTTTCACGCTTCCCACACATTCCGTGTGGTAAATGACTTGAACTCCTTCTTTTTTCATCTTCTCATTTAAATATTGTCGTAAAATAAAAGGCGAATATTGCGGGGCAATCGATACATCATGCTGTTCTGGCAAATATTCCGCCAATACTTCCGAGATCAGCTCTCGGTATATCCCGGTGACGTTCCCGATTGGCATGAAAATACTTACGTTGCCAAGGGTCCCCATGCCGCCTAATTGCGCTGATTTTTCGAGCAAAATGACTTTCTTCCCTCGTCTTGCTGCACTTATCGCAGCTGCTGTTCCTGCTGGGCCACCGCCAATGACAATGACATCTGCTGATGCATAGGTCTTTACTTTTCTTTGAAAATCATAAGAGGCTTGCTCACTCATCGCTCTACTCCTTTGTTATCAAATCCAGTGTTCATTACTGGCTTCATTATAGGGCGCGAAGAGGCCTTATGGCTTTGTCAAAATGCATGGTATTTATATCAAAACGTCTTTTTCACGATTGCTTTCTGATTTGACTTGGAGGGTATCCGAACCGCAGTTTATACATTTTGGAAAAATGATGGACACTCGAAAATCCGCAGCTGTCCGCTATGTCCTGAAGCGATAAGACGGTGCTTCGCAGTAGATCAGTCGCATTGTCCAGCCGCAGCTTGAGCAAGAATTGATGAGGGCCAAGTCCGAACTGGTTGCGGAAATGCATAGAGAAATACGAACGGGACATGAGCGCCTTTTGGGCCATTTCCTCCACACTTATCGGTTCCGACAACCGGTACTGCATATAGGCAGGCACCCAGTGCAACGCTGTCGAACGATTGAGCTCGGACATGGGCCGTGTGGTGTATTCTCTTATTAATTCAAGGACAATTTCCGTCACGTATACTTGCGCTTGCAAATGATCTAGAGCGTTTTTACGATTCCAGTGCGTGATGGCTTGCTGCATAGCGTTCAGCATCCAATCCGGTCTGGATAGTTTTAATACGAAAGGAATAGTGATATCTACAAACACCCCTAAATTGGGCTGTACAGTAATCAAATCAGGGTTATATCCGTGATCCACTGGTACAATCATCTCTAAACGATTTTCAACCGAGAAATGAAACAACTCCATATGCAGCGCCATGAACGTGATGGAAGGCGAATTCGATTCCATCTGGTGAACGATGCCGGGCTGAATGAAACAGAACTGACCTGCCATAAGCTGATGCGTCTCCCCTTCGATCGATAACCGGAATGAGCCTTCCTGGACATAAAGAAGCATATAATCAGTGATGATTCGTGGAGGTGTCTTCCATGGATGATAGTGCAGGAAGTCCGCATAGCGAATATGAGGCTGCAGCTCTTGGGTTAAAATCGAATCGGCAGACATGATATGTTAGCTCCTTCAGTGGGTAAGTTGAGATCATGCTTCTATTGTAGAAGATACTATAAACCATTACTCACTTATCCGTACCTCAATACCAAGCCCCTCAATCGTATCGACCCACTCCTGTGGGCAGCCGGCGTCGGTGATCACCATCGAGATTTCCTCCAGCTTCGCGACTCTGGCAAACGTAGACAGGCCGAATTTGCTATGATCTGCGATCAGGATGCACTCTTCCGCTCTTTGCATCATTTTGCGCGAGATCACCGCTTCATCCAAATGAAAATCAGTAATTCCATCCGTTAATGAGATGCCGCTAGCTGAAATAAACGTTTTGTTTACTTTAAATTGATCGAGCAGTTGATCAGTCAGCGAGCCTGTCACAGCCCGACACTCTTGACTGACTTCTCCCCCAGCAAAAATAATACGTCCGCGGAACGTTTCCATGGCCAGGTTGAGAATCGGGATGGAGTTCGTAATTAACGTCACATTCGTCTTGTCGTGCAAAAAGGGGACAATTTCAATCGTGGTTGTCCCATTATCCAGCATGATCGTTTCCCCATCCTGAACGAGGGACGCAGCTAATCTCCCGATAGCTGCTTTCTCTGGTTTCATCATTTGTACACGATTTAAAAAGGGAGGCTCGACCATCTCGATGCGCATTCTGACGGCGCCGCCATACACTTTGCGCAGTTTGCCTTCCTTTTCCAAGCGGTCCAAATCCCGACGCACCGTTTCCGTCGAAACGGTAAGAAGCTCAGACAGGTGATGCACCTGTACTTTTCCTTCCATTTCCAGATGATGAAGAATCGTCAACCTGCGATCTTCATAAGTTAATGACATAATGGCCTCCTAACATGACCGATATCTAAACTATGATGTTGTTTTATGTTGTTTTCATTAGTTTAGGGGTTCGTGCTAGGTGTGTCAATCAGGGGGAACTCGATCCCCCTCCTCAACCGAAAATTGCTCGTTGACAGCTTTGCTCAACCAGTTTACAATTGTCAACAAACAACAACATTATTAATTGAATCAACATGATTCCACAACCAAATTTCAAATTGGGGGCTATGCTCATGCTCAAGCAGCAACAGCTGACTTTTCGTGAAGATTCCACATTTACGATTACGCAATTTACAGATTTACACTGGATCGATGGCAGCAAGGAAGATCAACAAACCCTCCGTTTGATGGAGGAAATACTGGATGCAGAGCAGCCTGATCTTGTTGTTTTTACCGGAGATATCATTTACACAGGCCCTGTTGCGGAAGGTAAACACCACTGTGAAGAACCTCTTAAAGCTTTCCGCGACGCCGTGCAAGCTGCCGAAGCTCGCCAAATTCCGTGGGCTGTGGTATTCGGTAATCACGACACCGAAACCCTCATCACAAGACAAGAGCTCATGAACAGCCTTCTCACGTATCCCTGTTCAATGACTCAAGCTGGTCCTGCCGAGCTTAGCGGCGTTGGCAACTACCGCCTTCCCCTCAGTGGCCGTGACGGACAGCCTGCAGCGAGCTTATACTTTTTCGATTCAGGAAGTCGCTCTACAGTCGCTCAGATTCCAGGCTATGACTGGATTCACCATGATCAAATCGGCTGGTATACCGAACAGTCCCGTAACGAGCAGCCTGAGCTGCCTGCACTCGCTTTTTTTCATATCCCGCTTCCCGAGTACCAGCACGTATGGGAGCGTGCGACCTGCTATGGGAACAAACACGAAAATGTCTGCTGTGCTCACGTTAATTCGGGATTGTTCGCCGCTATGGTTGAAATGGGCAATGTCGTTGGAACCTTCTGTGGACATGACCACATCAATGATTACTGGGGAGAGCTTCACGGGATTCGTCTCTGTTATGGCAGAGCAACTGGCTACAATACATATGGCAAAGATGGCTTTCATCGCGGTGCTAGAATGATTCGCCTCCGTGAAGGTGAACGTGCATTTGAAACGTGGCTGCGACTCGCTGACGGCACCGTCATCCGTGATCAACCCGAACACTCACCAACGCTGTAACCTCACTTTCGTTTGGAGCTGATCACTTGTTGACTGCGTCGATTGTACTCGTTATTACTTCAGGACTTGCACACGCCATCTGGAGTATGTTTACCAAAAGCAGCCTGAACAAAGGCGTTTTCCTATGGTCCATCATCATGGTCACGACCGTAATCCTACTTCCTTACTTAATCAGAGAATTATGGCTTACTTCCTTAACCTTATCTGCATACGGACTACTTTTACTATCTGCCGCTTTACAAGCTGTTTATGCCCTCTTGCTCTCACGCACCTACTATATGGGCGATCTCTCGCAGATCTATCCGATTATGAGAGGTACCAACACCTTATTTATCCCAATTGTCGGTGTCCTATTTCTACGCGAATCCTTATCGCCCCTCGGATGGACGGGACTGCTTTGCATGGTGATTGGCTTCCTTTCACTCAGCGGTATCTTCACAAGTGCGCGTTCTACTGGCCAGACGTCTGTCAAATCAATTAAGCCCTTCCTAATGGCGCTAAGTGTAGGTTTGTGCACGACTTGCTACGTACTTGTCGATAAGCTGAATCTCGCACATATCTCACCTATCGCCTTATTAGAAGTAACGAATATCGGATTCGTTGCAGGGCTCACACCGCTTGTCATTGTTTCCAAACAACTGCGCAGAGAGTGGAAAGTAAACTTCAAAATGATTGCTCTAGGCGCAATTCTCAATCCAGTATCATATTTATTATTTCTCTTCGCCATGAAATACGCACCTGTTGCCCAAATCTCCCCGCTCCGCGAGATTGGGACCGTGTTCGCAACCCTGCTAGGCATCGTTATCCTCAAAGAAAAACAGGGAACTTTACGCATTCTTTGCTCTATTCTTATCTTAATTGGCATTCTTATGATCAGCTTTTGGGGCTGAAGAGGGAGGAACATTCATGAGCACCTGTAATCGTGTCATTATTATTGGTTGGGATGGCGCCGGCAACTTTGTCCGTGATGCACATACCCCGAATTTGGATCGTTTGTTCGATTCAGGCGCCTCTACGCTCGAAGCACAAACCGCATCGCCAACGATCAGTGCCGAGTGTTGGGGAACACTGCTTCACGGCGTTAATCCTGTGAAACATGGACTTACGAACACGAAAGCAGAAGTAGAAGCCTTCCCTGACGATTCACCCTATCCGTCTATTTTCCGCGTTGCTAGAGAAGCATTCCCACTTGCTAAACTAGCAGCTTACAGCGCCTGGAAGCCCATTAATGATGGGATTATTGAGTCTTCGATCGGCGTCCATAAAATGTCAATACCTGATGATGAGCTAGTCCAAGCTATAGCTGCCTACATCCATGAAAACCCAGATTTCAAGCTGCTCTATGTGCAACTGGACCTACCTGACGCAGCGGGTCATAAGTATGGGTACAATATGCCGGAACAACTTCGCGTTATCGAAGAGTCAGACCGTCACACTGGCGTCATTTTGAATGCCCTAGAGTCGGCTGGACTCATGAGCGATAGTCTCATCATTGCGGTCACCGATCACGGTGGCGGCGGTGAGAGCACGTTCAATCACGGCAGTGATCATCCGATGGACAAAACCATCTTCTGGGGCTGCACGGGTCCTGGCATTGCCCCTGGCACCCGACTCGACAATGTCACCATTGCCGACACAGCAACCGTTGTCATACATGCACTCGGACTGGATGTCCCCGCGTCCTGGGAAGGCACGTTGCCTCAGGGATTGTTCCACGCTCTTTAAAGCCATTAATAATTAAAGGAGTTAAGCAGCTACATGCGGCCTAACTCCTTTTTGGTGCAGCGATTCACGCTCCCGAGTCATATACACCGAAGTGACTTACCGTCGGATGCACACGTGATTCCGTAATCTCAAGACGTAAATATCTCGCAATAGTCCGCTCTACTCGGCATATTTTCTTATATCCAACCACTGTACCTTCATATAATGGCTTCCATTCTTCTCCGTCCTTATAAGCCAGATGAAAATGTTCGATCCTTTGTCCTAATTGGATATACTCCTTCAACTCAATACGATCAAATGATACTTCCTCGCCAAGATCAATCTCCAGTTCGGCATGCTCGCCCCCATCTGGAGGGCACCAATACGTATCAGAACGTCCATCTGTGACAGGATGAGCCTCCATATCAACATCACTATCCCCGGTCTGAGACGCCCTCACCTTCGCCCCTACAGCCCGATTTGTTGTATATGTACCGCGAAGCCATTGCCCCAACTCACGCAGATGCCTGGCATCAGTCTCATGTATCAGCCCGCGCTGATCAGGTGGAATATTGAGTAGCAGCGCACTGTTGCCACCCACCGTGCTTTCATATAGATCAATCAATTCCTCTACGGTTTTGACTTTATCATCTTCCGTTGGATCGTAGAACCATTGTGGTCGGATCRATACATCGACTTCAGATGGATACCAGATGACGTTATCTACCTGTGCCAAAATAGCCCGACTTCCCAAATCCTCAACCTCCGTGTTGATCCGTTGTGCGAATGCAGGGTCATCTGTCTGTTGGGAATCTGCGTGTATTTTCTCTGTATCTTTCAAATACGCAGGTACTACGCTCCATTCGGATTCGCGCGTATGTCCGGCTTCGTTGCCGCACCAGCGAACATCAGGGCCACAGATGTTGATGACAGCATTCGGCTGCAACTCTCGAATGATTTGGTAAGCAGCCTCCCAGTCATACACCTGCACTTTCCCATTGCTGCCCTCGCCGCAAGCACCATCAAACCACACGCAAAAGATCTCACCATACTGCGTAAGAAGCTCTCGCAATTGATTTTGAAAATAAGCATTATAAACGGGTGAGTCCCCATAACTAGGCTCATGACGATCCCAAGGCGAGACATATACACCAAATTTCAATCCTTGCACACGACAAGCTTCGGCTACATCACGGACAACATCGCCTTGCCCATCCTGCCATAAGCTGGATTTCACTGAATGGTCTGTATAGGCGCTTGGCCAGAGGCAAAATCCATCATGATGCTTACAGGTCAAGATGATGCCTGTCATTCCTGCTGATCGGCATGCCTCGACCCATTGTGCAGGATCATATGCCGTAGGGTGAAACAATTCTGGATCCTCGTTTCCATCCCCCCATTGCCTCCCCGTAAATGTATTCATACCGAAATGTATAAAAGCATAGAATTCCATCTCTTGCCAAGCCAATTGGCGTGACGTGGGAACTACCTTTACTGCTTCTTCTATGGATACTGGCATCTCTATATTGCTCCTCACACATAATATGATCTTCTTCTGCTTATTTTGCTTCTACCACTACATCGAAAGGCAAACGAGTGAGTTCTGTATTCAGCGTTTCACCCAAATAAATCATATCGTAACTTCCAACTGGAAGATCCAGATCACTGAAAATCAACTTTCCATCTGGCTGGCCGAACGTTTTGGTCTGTACGTGGACAATAGGACTAATCCGTTCTGTCTCACTCGGTTTAGCTCCTCTTCGATAAATGCCGAAGGCATCTTCTCTTAGCGAACCTACATAAGTAACCTCAATTGGTTCATTTGGCTGAAAGACAGACTTGTTCATATTCATTGCAGGATTACGAAGAGTACAATCCGGATCTACCGTCAGATCCACCACAGGAATCGTCACTGGCAGTTGTACCGTATATTCCGCATCAGTAACCCACGATTTTGATGAAAAATCTCTTCCTTTTACTATGACTTTATCCTCGTAGACTTCAACGAAAAAACCCTGTGAGCCCTCTTTCAAGACGTCATCATCCGTCCATAAATAGGCTACAGAAGCTGCATTAAACAGGGTTGCATACTTCTTGTTATACATCGTCTCTTTTGCGCCCAGCTCCCAGTGCGTGTGACCGGTAAAGACAATGGATTGCGGGTGTTTGGCTAGTGTCATCTTTAATTCTGCATCCTGCCTGATCCCATTCCATCCGAACTCACTTTGGGACCCTGCAACCGTATTCAATAGGGGCTCATGAACAAAAATAAATGCCGGCTTCTCTGTCACTTCATGTTCGGACAACTTTTGATCTAACCACTTGAGCTGGGTCTCTGATAAATAAGCGCAGTCTTTCAAGCCAATTTCAGTGCCAAGGAATATAAAATGATACCCTTCCAACCACAAGTCATAGTAAGCATGGTGAATCCCCGTATGATCTTTAAATAACGACATCTGCCTATCAAGATCTTTCCAACGCACATCATGATTGCCGTAAGTAAAATGGATTGGCGGCAGCCCCTCCATATTAGCTTTCCAAATCTGCTCCACGATCTCAAATTCCGCTCGCTCCCCATTGTCCGTGATATCACCGACATGCATGATCCCCTGACAATCGKGGGAAGTTGCCATAATATCCTTGAGCGCCCGATCAAAATTCTGGGCTTCAGTCCCCTCTAAATTCGCTTTAATATGGGTATCTGTTAAGACGACGAACTTGAGGCTTGGTTTCTTCACCATTTCTTTCCTCTCCTTATTTCGATGTAGAAGGAATTGAATAGTCTATATTAGCGCATTGAACCGAATACCTTATTCCTGCCTCYGCCGTAAAGCAATAAACCGAACCATCTATAGAGTTCACCACCAGCACATCCCCTTCCTCCCTATTGATCACAAGGGGGGATTCGCTGCGGATTGTACACAAGCCATCCTGTGTGGCATGCAGCACGGCTTCTTTCAGCTGGCCATCTTGCCACTGGATCTCAACCTCGAAGCCGCCCCGCGCGCGCAAGCCGCTAACTCGACCATGACGCCATGCCTTCGGCAAGGCTGGCAGAAGCAAGATTTCATCCCTGTGCGATTGCAGGAGCATTTCTGCGATAGCCGCTGTACCGCCAAAGTTGCCATCTATTTGGAAAGGGGGATGGTCACCAAGCAGACTCGTATGCACAGAATGACTAAGCAGCTCCATCAAATTGATGTAGGCCCTCTCGCCATCATGCAATCTCGCCCAGAAGTTGATGATCCATGCGCGGCTCCACCCTGTATGACCGCCTCCGTGTGCAAGCCGCCTCTCTAGCGTCCGTCGAGCAGCCTCGGCTAAATCCGGTGTATGATGTACGGTAATCTGCTCACCTGGATGCAGGGCAAACAAATGTGAGATGTGGCGGTGACCGAGCTCCACTTCCTCATAATCGACCGCCCATTCCATCAATTGGCCATGTTTGCCAATTGCGGGTTCTGGTAATCGATTCCTTACTTGTTCTAGTTCCTCTAGAAATTCCTTATCCGTATCTAGAACCGTCCCTGCCTCTATACAAGCTGCCAAAAGGGCATGAATAATTTGCGAATCCATCGACGGTCCAATACTTAGAACGCCTTCATTGCCATTCGGCAATCGATACGTATTTTCCGGCGAAAGAGAAGGAACCGTGACTAGACGACCTTGTTCATCCTCGATGAGAAAATCAAGGAAAAACAGCGCTGCTTCCTTCATTATCGGGTACGCTCTTGCACCTAGAAAATCCCTATCTCCACCAAAACGATAGTGCTCCCACAAATGCAAGGACATCCATGCCCCGCCCATCGGCCAGAAAATAGCAGGCACATAAATGCCGCATATGTCAGTCTCCGCCCACAGATTCGTGGTGTGGTGCGCCACAAAGCCTCTGGCACCGTAAATCTCCCTAGCCGTCTTTCGCCCGTTCTCCATTAGTCGATCCATCAGATCGAATACTGGCTCATGACATTCAGCCAAATTGCACACTTCAGCCGGCCAGTAGTTCATTTGCAAATTAATGTTCAAGTGAAAGTCACTTTCCCAAGGCGGTGTGTGACTCTCATTCCATATGCCTTGCAAATTGGCAGGCAGCGAGCCTCGTCTTGAGCTGCCCATAAGTAAGTAGCGGCCATATTGAAAGAATAACGAAATGAGTCCGTGATCCGCTTGGCCCTCCTGGACTCTGACTAATCTTTCATCCGTTGGCAAAGCTTCCACTTCAGCTTCATTGGAATCCTCGATCTCAAGTTGGACACGTTCAAACAACGAACGGTGATCCTTCACATGGTCCTCTCGAACCGCCTCAAATCCTTTGGCAACACTTGCTGCTATACGAGATTGACACACGACAAGCGGTTCGGGATGTCGAAACGTCGTTGCAGCTGCCACATACAAAGTAACACTATCTACCGCTTCCACAGAGACGAAATCGCCAATAATCTGCACGTTCCCACCTTCTGCTACAGCCTTCAATACCGTTGTATACTGAACGCCATCTGGCCCGCATTGCCCTTGCATAACGATGCTTTCCGCACCTTCTTTACCTGACGTGCCTTCAAATGGACGTCGGCTCAAATTCGTTGAGAAGCTGATTGCTCCAGGTCGATCCGAGCTTAAACGAATAACAAGCACCTGATCAATGGCACTTACGAAGATCTCCCTGTGATACGTCGTCCCGTCCAAGGTGTACGAAGTTTTAGCAATCCCCGTAGACAAATCCAATTCACGCCTATAGTTGGTGGTTTCCCCATTTGATTGTCGAAAATAAAGGTTTATATCACCTAGTGTTTGATAGGGTGCAAAGTATTTGGGCCCTGGTGTCATCGCCATACGTGCCAAATACTCGGCATCCTGCGGCTTACCCTCGAACATAAGCCTGCGAATTTCCTCTAGATGTTTATGGGCGTCAGGTTGCTCCCTCTTCTTGGGTCCGCCATACCAGAGGGAGTCTTCATTGATCTGAATCCGTTCTTGCTCCACTCTGCCGAATATCATAGCCCCAAGCTTGCCATTCCCTACTGGAAGAGCGTTTACCCAGTTCTCTGCAGGTCTCCGATACCATAACTTCAGCTGTTGCCGACTCATAAGGATCACCCTTCTTTTTGAAAAGAAACCCGACCACGCCATCAACAGGCACGATCGGGTCCTTTCATTTCATCAGACTTATTTAGATTTTTCTTTGTAGAACTCGTTCGTTTCTTTGAGATGCTGTTGGAAGCTTGGATCATCTTTGAACTGTTTTACCAGTTTATCCCAATCCTCAAGCGTATTTTTTCCAAAAACCACATTAACCATCATATCGTTCAGCTTTTTATCCCAGTCTGCTCCCTTTTCCTTAAATGGCGCTGACTTCATTAAGCCGTAAGTCGGATCTGTGATAGAGGAAATCGCATCAACCACTTTTTTATTGGCTTCGTAAACATCTGTCGGAATACCTGAGATTTTGGCTCTCGAATATTTATCAAAGTAACCGGTTACCCATTGGCCTGTCGTATCACCGGAATATCCTTTTTTCTTGCCTTCTTCGGTTTGCTCAACGCTCCCGTCAGGCTTCACTTTATAGTCAACATCTTGGATGCCGTAAGTAGCAAGATTATAACCTTCAACCGAAGCTGTATAATCATAGACTTCTAGGATTTTCTTCAGCTTCGCCTCATCAACCGATTTCTTATTGATCAGGAATTGTCCATAATAACCACTTGCTTGCTCATAATATGCTTTGCCATCTGGTGCTTTTGGTAATTCCACAGCAATAAGGTTCGCTTGCGGATTTACCTTTTGCAATTCCAAGTTATATTTATAGGCATCAATCACGTTGGCAAATGCTACACCTGCTTTGCCCTGAACGAGCATATCTTTAATTTGTGCTGCCTTGAGAACAGGGAAATCAGGAAGAATACCGCCTGCTTTAAATGATTTGTTCCAGAAAGCTAGTGCTTCTTTGGCTTGTGGTGTATACCAATACGGGATTAGACTGCCGTTCTCTTCTTTCCACTTCGTGCCCGTGCCAAACATGGAGAGCAGATAACTAGCAGGTCCAGGTGATCCTGGAATGACTGCACCATAAGTATCTGGTTTGCCATTGCCGTCTGGATCTTTCTGTGCGAAGGCTTCGAGAACTGTAGCCAGCTCATCCATCGTTTTCGGTTGTTGTAAGCCTAGCTTATCCAACCAATCTTTACGGATTAGCATGGACTCGTGGCCATCCAACGGTCTTACACGTGGAAGGGAGTACAATTTACCTTTCAAAGAAGCATTCTTATATACGTTTTCTGGATACTTAGCTAAGTTTGGATAGTTTTTAATATAAGGACCTAGATCCCAGAAAGCGCCTTGATCAATCGCATTCAAGAAGGCAGGCGTTAAGTTAAAATCTTCTACGAATAGAACATCAGGCAAATCGCGGGAAGCAAGAAGTGCATTCAATTTTTCTGAAATTTGGGCTGCTGGAATCCAATTTAACTTTAGGTTGACGTTTAGCTTCTCATTCAGCTTTTTTACTGCTTCCAACTCACCTGTAGGTGCAGCAGCGAAAGCAAGTGTCGTGATGGAAATATCCGCCGGTGCCGCAGGTTTAGCTGATGCTGCAGTTGTACTCGCTGCTGAAGAACTTGCTGGCCCAGATTCATTCGCTTTACCACAAGCCGCTAAGGAAGCGACTAGCCCTGTTGCTGTTAAGAGTACTGCCAATTTTTTAACCATTGGTTTCATGTAAAGACCTCCCGTTTATATGCTTATTATACAATCAGAATTAGTAACCTGCATTTCCATTACTTACCCGCATCACCCCTCTCAAGCATGTTTCGCTCACCCCTTCACGGAACCAACCATCATACCCTTAACAAAATATTTCTGTAAGAACGGATACACCATGACAATCGGTAAGGAGGAGATTACAACGGCAGCCATCTTGATCACCTGTGGTGGCACAGTACGTTCACTTTCCAGCATAGCAGCCATCGAAGGGTCAGCCATTTGCGATGCAGAAATGAGCAACATTTGAAGAAGTACCTGCAACGGACGCAAGCTGTCACTATTGATGTAAAGTACGCCACTAAAGTACGTGTTCCAATACGCTACAGCGTAGAATAACCCGAAAGCGGCAAGGGCTGAGACGGAGATTGGCAGCATAATGCGAAAGAATACGCCGATATCCGAGCATCCATCCATTTTGGCAGCTTCCTCCAGTTCGTCTGGTATCTCTTGATAAAAATTTTTCATCAGGAAGACGTACCATGCGCTAGTCAATGCCGGCAAGATCAGTGCCCAAATGGAGTCCATTAAACCAAGACTATCTACGAGCAAGTAGTTCGGAATCATGCCCGGATTGAACAACATCGTCATGAGGATCGCAACAAGGAAGAACTTCTTCCCTTTCAAGCGTTTACGGGAAAGCACATAGGCTAGCGCACTTGTAACAATTAAGCTTAGTAAGGTACCGAACACAGCGAGTATTCCGCTTATCCCCATCGCATGAACGAATGCGTTCGTGGAGAAAATGTACTCGTAAGCAGATAAGCTCCATTTCTCAGGTATCAGGACCAGCGACTTCGTCAAGTACTCCGTAGGATCAGTAAATGAAATGATTACAACATAAATGAATGGCAGTAGTGTAACAAGTCCAATAATCGTTAATACCGTATAGTTTAGGACATTAAATATCTTAGAACCCATCTGATTATCCATATTAGTAAAGTCCCTCCTCCCCGAACTTCTTGGCTACACGGTTTGCTGAAACAACCAGTATGAGTCCTACAACCGATTTGAATAATCCAGCAACCGTGGCATAGCTGAACCGACCTTGTTGAATACCAACGCGGTAGGCATACGTATCAAATACGTCAGCCACCTGCGATACGGGTCCGCTTGCCATAAGGAATATTTGTTCAAAGCCTACATCCATGACTTGGCCTAAACGTAAGATTAACAAAACAATAATCGTGCTTTTGATGCCGGGAATCGTAACATTCCTCATCTGCTGCCATCTTGTCGCACCATCAATTTGCGCTGCTTCATAGAGCTCTGAGTTAATCCCTGCAAGGGCAGCCAGGAAGATGATCGTCCCCCAACCCGCTTCCTTCCAGATACTTTGAGCTGTGAGCATGGCCCAGAAATAATTAGGCTCCGATAGGAATTCAATCTTATGCCCGCCGAACTCGACGATTAATTGATTAATGACCCCGCTGCTTTGGCCCAGAATCAGGAAACAAATGCCGACGATGATCACCCATGATAAAAAGTGAGGTAAATAGATGACCGTTTGTACGAATTTCTTAAAGGGTAAACTCTTCACCTCATTCAGCAATAAGGAAACCACAATGGGAATGGGGAAGAAAAACACGATATTCAGAAGTGAGATCGCCATCGTATTTCGAAACAACAGCATAAAATCGGGATTCGTGAAAAACTCATGAAAATATTTCAATCCAACCCATTCGCTATCCCAAAAACCTAAATAAGGAGAGTAATTTTGAAAAGCAAGCAATAATCCCCATAACGGTACATACTTGAATATGAGGAAAAATAGTAATCCTGGCGCTGCCAATACATATAGATATTTGTCACGCTTTAGCGCGACTTGCCACTCGTGTACTCCTGATTTCTTAGATGTCTTTCTTTCTTCTAGTCCACTCGGGATCGCTTTCTGAAACTGTTCCACCTGACTATGTGACAATGTCATCACCTCTCATTATTACGTTGGCATCTCGTTGTTTTGCTTGAAACGATCGTACCTGATCGTAAGTCATAGGGACAATGACCAATTCTTATTCACGTTTTTCTCAAAAGACAAAAAAAGAGAAACCCCGTAACTACGGGGGTTCTCTTCCTATTTTCCTCATTTTTTGCTTCATAATGAATCCATATAACGATTTTTGGGCATTCTAATTTTCCTCGTCTGATCCACGGAATTGACCTGGCGTCACACCCATTTGCTTTTTAAATACCCGGATAAAGTTCTTCATCTGATACCCAACTCGCTCAGCCACATCTGACACCGATAAATCCGTCGTACGAAGCAACTCAATGGACTTCTCAATCCTTACCTTGGTCAAATATTCAATAAAGGAGAGATCCTTTTTCTTTTTGAACAGCTTGCTTAAATATTGCGGACTTAATCCACAAATTTGCGCACATTGATCCAACGACAAATCAAAATGATAGTTCTCCTCCATATACCGAACCACTTTCGCAATCAGCTGCTCATGCTCCTGATGCTGCTTGCCATGCACATAAGCAACAATGGGCTCGACCAATTGCTCTTTAAACCAGGCATTCAGTTCGTAGGTCGTACTGATATTGCGGATATGAAGATACGGATCTTCATTCGACTCGCCAAATAATTGCGCTGTATCCAATCCGAGCATGTAGGCCGTACGAATCGCAGCAGTTAGCAGTCGATAATACGACATTTGAATGAGCTCAGGCTTCTGAATCGCAGCGCCCATCGATTTTGCAAACTCATCCATCATCCTGACCGCTTCATCACGATCGCCAAGCTGCAAGGAATTCTCGAAATGAGTTTCGATTTCCAACGGATACCGATAATGCATGTCGGAATGACTTTTACCACTCGTATGAGCTATGACTTGATTGCCGCCAACAATAATACGAGAACGAACCGCAAGCAGCGCCTCTTCGTATAGTTCAGGCAACTCGCTAATTTGCTCGCTTTTTCCACTAAGCCCAATCGTAACCTGCAGATGCAAATAGTCAGATACAAGCAACCGCAATCGCTCGGCAAATTGTTTGATGTCGGACTCATCGTCTTCCGCTTGCAGCGGATCCCTATACAGCCAAACAGCAACCTGATCATTCAGCAGATTGATGCCTATGCCCTCCATCCCATGGGATTGTATAAGTTCACTCGCTATATTTTTCACAGCAAAAACAATTAACTCACGGTCATTTTCTTGGAAACGAACCTTTCCTTCTGACTGCAAATCGAAGGCAATTACGATCACGATGCTTTCCTTATCTGCAGGCACGTTATACCTCCGAAGCATGGAGGCCAGTTGATCCTCGGAATAATAGAGGAATCGCCCTTGCAAGAGCTGCAAAGCAAAGATTTCACGAATAAGCGGCAGCTGGTCACTAAGTTGTTGCTGCATGTCATTAGCCGTACTGCTGAGCTCGGCCCATCGTTTGTGCACGAAGCCCACTTCATCGGTTTCCACTTCATCGGTTTGTCCGTCTTTGACATAGGCGACAAGATTCTGAATGGGACGATAGACACGACGTGTACCCCACAGCGTAATGAGCGCACCCAACACCAAGCATATAAGAACGATAACCAGTGTGATTAATTTAATCCCATTTGATTTCGCATTCAATTGATCAATCGGAACCATATTGATATATTGCCATTTGTTAAAAGAAGAAGTAATCGGGGTCGCCATATATTCGATTCCATTAAAGGCGAACTGGAAACGCTGCTCGGAACCCTTTTGAGTAACGCGATCAAATAAACCTGGGGGAACCTCACTTCCACCCATGGAGGTAATAAGCGCTCCCTTGTCGTCCAAGATGAACATTTGTTCACCTTTATAGCTAATAAAACGTTTCATAATATTTTGGAACAGCTCTTCATTAATCCGTATAAACATGAGCCCGATAGGCTGTTTAGCAAGCAGCGGCATTTTGGCAATTAACGTTACACCATTGTCGTTATATCCTGGTATTGAAGAATAAGGTCCACTGACCCATTTGAGCTGATCATTGGTCGCAAGCTCTTTCAGCAGCGCCTCGCGCTCTGCTATACCTTCAATTCGCCTCCCCCCATAAATAGGTGAGATCAAATATCCTTCATCCGGCACGTACATCGCAACGTCGCCAACTTCTTTGTTCCCATTCATCAGCGCAGATAATTCACTAGAACTGCGGGAATAGAAGCCCGCATAATTCGTATTTTTCAGTTCAGTCAAATTCGAGCTAAAAAAATAACCCAGCAGCATTTGAATCGCATTGTTTTGAATCCGATCCAACGTCGAATCGATCGTCGAGGATACGTTATTTAAAATCCGAACATTCGATTGATTCACTTCACTTTGTACAGCGGAGGCTGAATATAAATAACTCCCAATCCCAACAACGAGAACGGGAATAATCGCAGCGAACAATGACAAGGTGATCATATTGCGAAAAATCGTTTTACGGTGAAAAAAACGCTTCCAAAAATTCGTAAGTATTTTGCGCATGGCAATCACCTCATTAACGGAATAATGAGCATTTTAATCGGTTATACCTATAAAATCAAGTCTTCTGAGAATAAAGATGACCCGACTTCGTCTAGCAGACAAAGTCGGGTTGTAACCGTTCAAATGAGTTTGATTACTTTATGACTTTAAAAAGGCAATAGCGTTTAACAGCCTCTCAGCAAATGCTGCTTCGATCTTTTTGCCTGATTGCGCACGAATATGATTTTCTAACGCATTGAATGCTTGCTGTACTAGTGCCTGATTCAAATGTTTTTGAAGAACATCAATCATGACTAGCAAGCTATTATATATGCCTTGATTGGTAATCCAACCTTGCTGATACGCATAACTTACTAACTCATCCAAATGGCCTACATCCATGACTACTTTTAGCGTGTACGCTGATCTTGATTCGTTCCCAGCCGTGTCAGTTGCCGTAACGACTACAGCATGATCGCCAATAGGCAGACTTAAAGGACTGAACGTGTAAGGGATGCTTACTTCAGTACCGTTCAATTGAAGCGACTTCCCCACTATGCCACTAACAGGATCGGAAATATCGAAATTCAGGCTGCCGCCAGCCGTCCAGTAGACAGCCATCGAAACTGTTGGAACGATGCCGGGAGCCGTTGCATCGATTTTTACAATCGCTGTTCGGATCCCCTCTTGATTGCCGGCATTGTCCACGCTGTAATATTGGATTTCATGTACGCCATCTTCAGCGATCGTAACCGAGTTCCCTTCCATAAACGTGCCGCCATCCAGTCTATAGAACGTCTTCTGCACGCCGCTGCCCTCGTCGCCTGCAGTCAAAGTCACAGTCTGGGCATTGCGCTGCCAATCTGGCTTTGCATTATCTGTTGTAATTGGTGCTGTCGCATCCTTCTTGAACGTTACGGCGTGTGTTTTGCCTACTGAACCTGCTACGTTGATCTGGAGCTTTAACGTKGGCAACGTTTGTACAATCGTAACCGTATCATCACTTCGTACGAGGGATAACGCAGCTTTGTTCAGTTCAAGCGTAATCGCACTTTGCTTTTGTGTTGGATCGGATACGGCAATGGTTAATTCCGTTTCAGATTCCTTCACCATGACAGATGATGGATTACGTGCTGTAATAAAATCAACTGTACCTGGATTCCAGAAATTCGCTGCCGTAATACCGAGCTTCTTCTCTCTAACCGCATGCACATCTGTCGTATTGCTTAATACTTCAACATCGGGCGCATTGCTGTAAAGCTGAGTTGCCGCAGTGTCTTTATGTGGCAGCATCACGTACGAATACGCAGCATTCGAAGGCGTTGCCCCGTGTTCAAAGGCCAGGCTCATGTAATTCCGAGTGATTGGCGTCGCCGATTGGCCGCTGTTAATGTCGCTCCATTTGCCAGTTCGGGCCTCACGCAGTCCATAAACGCTTGTCGTCTCTGGGAAATAATAGCCCATATCCGTTCCCGGCATATTTCCAGCCAAATGAGCCCACTTGACGTTCCCCATGTTCTCCGACCAACCGAGTTGACTTGTTTTGGCTGCGCCATTCACGATGAGCACATTATCACCCGCATCACTCAGCTTGCGGTTATCAATGATCGTTTCTACAGGCTGTGGTCCAGCACTGGTACTTGAAATACCTGCGCCCAATGCAACGATTTCATCATCGAACATAAACCACGATTTTTTACCTTGCAGGTCGCTTCCGGTCACTTTGGCCAAGGAAAAGTCCATGCCTGAAGCGCCGTAAAGCCCATCGATCGTCGATCCACCCACCCACTCTTTCGCGTTCATGTACGAGGTCCATTCACCTGGCGTCACGCCTTTGCCAGAGCCGTTCGTTGTCGTTCCTGGCAAACGAAACGAGTCTACAGTCGGCCAGAAATCATTACGATATTGGCCTAGATCTTGATCGTAAAGATACGTCATACCGATCCCCGTATACCAACCTTTTAGATTCTCGTTATTCCCTTTTTCAAAAGCCGAGATACGATTAGAGAACATGCTGACTCCGAAACCATATCCCTCACGCAAATGAACAACCCGGTCCATACCAGCAAATACTTGGTTTTTCAGCAATTCTCCTCGAGGCTGTATTGAGGCATCGTTTAAGAGATTTTTGACAAGACTCAAATCGTAAACAGATAAGCCATCGAAATAATTGGTATATGTCGTATCCGCCAAAATCCACGCCATCGCCATTCGCTTAATGGATAACGCCACATCCGCTGGCGCCCCTTCGGCTAAGCGAAGCAACGTTGTAATCGTGCCTCTGGCGCTGCCTGAAGCTTGCCTCGACATACCTCTGCCATTGACCATATCCATGTAGAGACCTTTATATATGACAGGCTCAAACGTATCTGACACCCATTGATACACGTTATTGACGTTGGGATCCGTTACCGGCCAAGGAGAGCCATTCAACAAGAAGGTCATATCTGCGGCTCKGCTTAGCCAAACTGCTCCGTATCCCGCCGTATACGCTATATTGGTGTGTTGAACAAGCGAGCCGTCTTCATAAACACCGTCCCCATGATCGGCGTAAACAAATTCTGGACCCATCACATCGCGTCCTTGTATAATCTTTGCACTGTTTTTCCCGATTACACCCCGAACCGTTACAACCAATGCTTTATCCAACAGATTAGCCCCCGTCATTTTGCTTCCTTTGACACCAAGAACGGAGCCAACTTTGGGATCTGGACAAAACTTATCAATCGGCTTTATGTACTTAGTGATCTGCCCCTGAGTCAATTGCCCGTACATGAGCACGATGAGATCATTTAAGGTTTGCGGGACCCCAATCTCCCAGTCCCACCAATTCCCATAGGGGTTCTTGTTTTCGTTATATCGGTTCGTATACATCCATTCCATAGCGCTCACGATATCATCTCGCAACAAAGTGCTTTGATACAAGGGCGTCCCTGGCATGGAGTAGGCTAATGCCATCGTTTTTAAACGTGCATACCCCGTACTAATCTGGCTCGAATCTGTTGTACTTGTCAAATCACTCCATAGATTTGTCCGATTACCGACTTTAATCAATGTGTCCCATAAACCTATTTGAGCAGCATTCGATACACTGTCTGCCAGTTTAGTGAGGTTAGCCGCCATATCTGGATCAGCAGGATTGAACAGGGCACCGCCCGTTAGCTTGTCGTTCCATTTCTGTCGAAGCGCATTGTACGATGCTGCCATTTCCGCTGATTCCACGTTGATTGTACATTGTGCTGAAATCGTCCCATCTGGTGTCGCAACGGTAATGGTTGCCGTCCCAACCCCTACGGCCGTCACGTTTCCACTACTGTCCACTGTGACTGCACCTGGATTGCTTGACGTCCACATCACCGTTCTGTCCACTGCATTCGAGGGAGTGAGCACCGCAGTGAGCGTAGTCGTTGTATCTTTTGTCATAGATATCGCGCTTGGGTCCAAAGCAATTCCTGTTACGCCGTTATATTCCTCCAGACTTACTTCATCGAACCATACTTTCCCCATACCTGTCTCCAGAAATGGTTCGATGACCAATTTGGTTGCATTCGATGGAATTGTCATAAAAACCTGTTGCATCTTCCAATCGTTCGTACCTAACAATTTGGGGGTTGAGGGACCATCTCCAACTTTGCTTGCGTTATAAAATTGTGTTCTGAAGTATACTCCTGTACCTGTCACATTCTCCGTTTTCAACCACATTTTCAAGCGGTAGGATTTCCCCGCGGTCACCGGTGTTACCGTCTGATTAATGGAGACTCTGCTTGTTGCAAATGCATCTACCAATACGGACTTAGTTCCCTCATGGGCTATCGTTGAATCAAACGTGACATTGACGGTTTTATTTGGGGCCTTCCCGCTTCCAGTAGGAATCCATAGCCCCCAGCCCACAGGAGCATTCGCGCTGCTCCAATTAGCATCCGTGGCCGTTGTCGCCTGTTCGAAGCTTCCGTTCGTCATCAAATTCACCGCAGCGGCTTTCGCCTGATTGGTTGCGCTTTCAAAAAATGGGACAGTTGAGGCAACCACACTAAAAAGCAAATTAGCAGCTAACAGCATACTCACTTTCTTTTTAACCTTCTTCATCAATTCATCCTCCCGATCTCATTCTATCCAGCTCTTACACAACTCCGATCCTACCTGACTGGTTGTTCCGTGACAATGACCAATTATTGCTGACTACATTGTCGGAGACGAAAAAAAGAGAACCCCGTTGTTACAGGCTTCTCTATCGATTCAATGCACTTTTTTTAACATAGTAAGATCCTTCATATCCAATTTTGAGCATCCTAATTTGCGTTGTTTGCCTGTCAGTAAGTCTAATCAGAAATCTTCATTGACTTTAACCGCTAACCCATTTATCATAAATGTCAGTGAGTACTGACATTGTTTCGGAAGAGGGATACCATGGACGACAGCAGTAGCAGCAAAATGGGAAGCGGAGATAAGCTGCTATTAGCTGCGCTCCATTTAATCGCAGAAAAAGGCTATAACGGCGTAACGACGCTGGAAATTGCCACCGCGGCTGGCCTTAGCGAGAAGACGTTATTTCGCCATTTTGGCACGAAACAGAAGCTTCTAGAGGCTGCTTTCGACCGCTATCATTATGCAGAAGAGATGAAGAAACTGTTTGCTGAGAAGCTTGTTTGGGATTTGGAGACAGATCTTCTTCTCGTTAGCACGACCTACCATGAGATCATGAACCGTAATCGAAAAATGATTCAAATAAGCCTCAAAGAAGATGAAGGCCAATTGCCCGGATTTCGTGATCGTACCCAGAAGCATCCGCAGCAGTTGCTGGAGATCCTAACGAACTATTTCATTGAAATGTCCGCACAAGGGAAAATCGTCACAACGAACCCTGAGCTGCATGCCTTTACCTTTATTATGATGCATTTCGGAGCTTTTATGAATGATCTTGATGCTCAAAAAAGTTATCCTGGCATTACCTTAGCTCCCTTCGTGCAAGAGAGTATCCAATTATTTGCTAGGGCTTTACGGCCCTAGTTTTTTTCTCGCCCCAATGTCAGTCAGTACTGACAGTCTAACTTAGAAAGGTTGTGTCCTTTAATGGCAACCAAAGCACCCTTGCAAACCGCTGACAAATTAATGCGCATCCTCATGTTCACGATGGCCCTCTCCATGATGAGCGGCGTCATGTTCAATATTGCTCTGCCMAAAATTAGCACCGAATTTCATCTGACGATTTCTCAGGTAAGCTGGCTTTCTTCTGCTTATATCTTGATATATGCCATCAGCGCAGTCACCTATGGGAAGCTGGCAGATCGCTACAGGTTAAAAGATTTAGTCACTTTCGGTCTCCTTTTGTTTGCGCTAGGCTCCTTGATCGGTCTGACCTCGCAAACGTTCGCCATGGCGCTCGTCGGTCGATGTTTGCAAGCTTCTGGCGCCGCCGTTATACCTGCAATGTCGATGATTATTCCCTTGCGGTTCTTCCCACTGGAACGAAGAGGAGCAGCCCTTGGCATGACTGCGGTCGGCCTGGCCTTCGGTAATGCACTGGGCCCCGTTGTCGCGGCTTTACTTGTAAGCACACTTCAATGGCGCTGGCTCTTCGCCGTCTCTCTCGTTGTGCTAGCCGCACTTCCCTTTTACCGCAAATATCTAGGCAATGAACAGCCAGTAAGTTCAAGCAAGTTCGACTGGATTGGCGGCGGATTGTTAGGTGTCACCATTGCTTTACTACTGCTCAGCGTGACGAACAGCGTCTGGCTTTTACTCGGCGCACTGCTTGTTCTTGGATTATTCATGGTGCGTATTCGTACCGCGGGTGAGCCATTTATTGCACCGAAGCTTTTTCAAAATCGAAAATACACGCTCGGGCTTACACTTTCGTTCCTCATTAGCGGAAGCTGCTGCTCGCTCTATGTACTCAGTCCCTTGCTGTTAACGGATGTTCAACACCTACCTTCGGTTTGGATTGGCTTTGCCTTGGTTCCTGCCGCTGTCGCGTCTGCCCTATTTGGTCGCAAAGGTGGCAAGCTTGCCGATGCCAAAGGTAACTCGCATGTTGCCTACATGGCTTCCAGCTTATTGCTAGCCTGCTTCCTGCTGCTTGCCACATTTACTGGTAGCTCGCCGATGCTTATTGCCGTTTTCCTGGTTCTGGGCAATGTCGGTCAATCCTTCATCGTCATTGCGGTGAACAATTCCGTTTCCCGGACCCTACCGCAGGATCAGGTTGGCGTAGGTATGGGCATGATGTCAATGGCCAATTTCATCGGGCAAGGTATCGCCATCGGTCTGTATAGCAAGGCCGTCGATCTAGGGTCGGCTTCGATGACTAGCTGGAATCCACTTTTCAGCCACGGATCTGGTACTATTTTTAGCAATATCTATGTCGTGTTGGTCGGTTCACAGCTTATCATACTCGGTCTGTATTATGTTTCGTTCGGAAGACAGAATCGTCGAGTAAACGCGACTCAACCCAGTGTTTTATCGAATATTTAGAGATCGTCGACAAATTCCGACAAAGCTCCGCCCTCTCTACATGTAAAATATGAAATGAATCTATTATTTCGTATTCATATTACATCTTACTAGGGGGAAGTCATGGTTTTGCATAAAAGAAAGTTACTCCTTGCACTCGTTTCACTCTTTACCGTCTTCAATCTTTCCCTTGGCACACTCGGCTATGCTCAAGAACCGAATGATCTAGCCAGCACATCCACTGCGCCTTCCTTCAATGAGAACGACATCGTTCCGGGGAAGGTGCTTGTGAAATACAAGCAACAGCCTGCTGCTAACGGTATACAGGCATTGTCCGCGCACTCCGCTTCTGCTTGGACAACGCTCAATTTCAGCGATGAGCAATCTGTCTCAGATAAGGTCGCTGAACTTCAAAAGGACCCGAATGTGGAGTATGCAGAGCCGGTTTATAAGGTGCATTTGATTGCGACGGATGTATCACCCACTGTCTCACAATCGGTCTATTCTGGAACTGAGGGATATAAGCGGACTTGGGGGAAGCTTGCGTCACACGTCGATCAAATGGGTACATACTCCAACCTCACTCAGAATCAGAGTGTCAAAGTGGCCGTGATGGATACTGGTATTGATATGACACATCCAGCTCTACAAAATGCTATAATCCAAGGTCAAGGTTACGACTTTGTAAATAATGATAACAATGCTCAAGACGATAATGGTCACGGCACACATGTTTCAGGTATTATTGCAGCGCAGCCTTATGGCGGCGCCGATGTAGGTGTCGCTCAAGGCGTCCGAATTATGCCACTTAAAGTTCTTGATAGTACTGGTGGTGGGGATACGAGCTATTTGTACCAAGCTTTCCAATACTTGCAGACCCATCCAGTTGATGTGATCAATATGAGTTTGGGCAGTTATGGAAACAGTAAAGCCATACATGACATTATTAAAACAATTCATGATCAAGGTACTGTGATTGTTTCAGCCGCAGGCAACGACAGTAACAATTGGAAGAAGGATGAAATAGGTCAATACTCTACGCAACCTTGGGATACTACAGATACCCACCGTACTGCCTATTTTACTAGCTACCCAGCAGCCTATGAAGAAGTGATAAGTGTTGGTGCTGTAGCCCAACTTTCTGATCTAAGCTTTGCGATTGCGGATTTCTCTAATATAGGCAAAATAGATGTCGTCGCACCCGGCGTTAATATCTATAGCACAATTATTGGCAGCAGCTATGATTATAAGTCAGGAACATCCATGGCTACGCCTTTTGTTACAGGACTGGCTGCTTTACTGAAAGCTGCTAATCATAATCTGGAGGCAGAAGACATTCGTCTCATTCTTCAGACGTCAGCACAGCCAACCGCTCTACAATCGTTGCAGGTAAATATCTATGAACCATCCATCCACTATCCATATAACTATGTTTCGCAAACGATGGCTTATGGTACTGGTCTCATTAATGGCATTCGCGCATTTGAAGTGCCTAGGCTAAAAATCACTTCGGTTCCTCCAGCTGCGAATTTCCCAACCAATCCTACAGTCAATTATGACTTTAAATTGGTCAATGTTCAGAATAGCGTCGTCAATGTCACCTATTCAGTGTACCTTGAAGCGAGAGCTTTTAATGCAACGACAGATGACAGAGAGAAAGATACAACTTATGACTTTGTTGCACCTGCTTGGGATCACCTTCAAATAGGTCAAAAAAGATTAACAGCTACGATGGCAAATAACGATCCTGTGCATGACTTTTATATTTTCGGGACATGGGAAGAACCCGCTCCTTCTGGTGGCGTTTATATTCACCGTTCGAACGCCTTTACTTTCTACAATCCACCAACTGCACCACAGGTTAGCTTAGCTCCTGGAACGTACAAAGGAACTCAGAAGGTTACCCTCACCTCTTCATACACGACTGGTACCATTTATTATAAGCTCGAACAGGCAAATAAGGCCGCACTTATTTCTACTTTTCCAATAACAGGTGGTGAGCTATCACTTAGTGAAAATACTAACTTAACTGTTGCTACTAAACATAATAATGTATTCAGTAATGATGCGTACTATCAGTATACGATTACCCCTGTAGGCGGTGGCGGCGGTGGTGGTGGAGGCGGCGGCAGCTCACAACAACCTCCCTTCCTCAATGCCGATGGGAAAATGGCGTATGAGTTCAAACCAGCACACGTTGATTTATTAATCTTATTAAATAAAGCTTTGTCAGACTTAACCCTTGATGCCAAAACGAAAGAAAATGTGGATGTCCTCTCCGTCGAGATGGATGCTGATATTGTTCAAAAAGCTTCGCAAATGAACAGACCCATCGTTATTGCGGCTAATGATATCAACATGCAGATTCCACCAAATGCTTGGCCGATCAAGCTTTCGACTGGCAAAATCCTATTTACATCAAGCAAAACCAATACATCCATCCCGAATTTCACTTCAGCATCCGCTACTTATGATTTCTCTGTAACCGAGGATGGGTCGAAAATTAATTCATTTGCTTCACCTGTAAAGGTTACTATTCCTTTTGATGCCAAAAAGGTCAAAGATGTTCATAAACTAAGCGTTTATTTCTATGATGAAGCACAAGGTGCTTGGACGCCGATCGCCGGCACTCTTAATTCGGATGGCACCATGACGGCTTCACTTGCCCATTTCTCCAAATATGCTGTTCTCGAGAAGCAAAACGAGACAATCCTTAAGGACATTAAGGATCATTGGGCACAAAAAGAAATTGAAAACCTGGCTGGCAAAGGGATTATCGATGGTATCGATCAAGACTCCTTCCAACCTGATACAACATTAACAAGAGCACAATTCGTCACCATCATCGCTAAAGCATTAAAATTACAAGCAGGTAGCAAAACAGACATATTCCAAGATGTTTCCGCGGATGCTTGGTATCAGAATTCCGTCTATGCCGCCTATTCAGCGGGTATTATTAGCGGCATGAGCGAGCACACCTTTGTTCCGGATGCTCCTATCACACGGGAACAAATGGCTCTCACTATGGTCAACGCTTATTTACATGCCACAGGCAAAAAGCTTGAAGATCTCGTCACCACACAAGAAGTCAAATATGCCGACGAAGGCACGATTAGTACATGGGCTAGATCCTATGTCCGAATCGCTTCTGCCCTAGGCCTACTCAGCGGAACGACAGGAGGACAATTCGCACCTGCGGATAACGCCTCTAGAGCACAAGCAGCGGTTGTGATTTACCGTTTGTTGGACAAAGTACAATAAGGGCTGCGCTCTAAGCCCAACTACAAAAAACCATGGAAGGCGGCCGTACAGCCGTCTTTCATGGTTTTTTTGCATTTTCAACCACACAAGATGGCATCCCCCGTATCCTAACGGACATGGGAGGCGTTATTCCGCACTATTTGCTCCTTTTTCTGATTTTACGGACAGCAACGACGCTATCCCACCATTTTGCTAGTCCAACTTGTTCCTTTTTACCAAATAGCGTCACACATGTCCGTTATCACCGTGACCGCCACCGTATACGAGAAATAGCGGCAACCATGTCCGTTAAGAAATTGCCTCTGACGACACCGCGACGTCAAAAAGACCGTCCGAACAAGGCTCACTTGTTCAGGACGGTCTTTTTGCATGCTACTCCGCGTCACTACCTGCCGAAGCCGCTTCTCTCATAGCTGACAACGCTTCGTCCAAGGAATCGCCGCTTCCGCCACTACCTTGCACGACGCCTGCCATCTCCGCACTGTATGCCCACCAGCGCACACGTACATTGCCTTGCTCACCCGATTGCTGCACTTTCACGCCGATACGGAATGTACCCTTCTGCGGGTACGCGATTGTTCCGATCTTCACCTCAGGTGCATCTGGCTCAAACTCACTACCTTTGAACACTTCCGAAGCCCCGCCATATACGCGGTCTCCACTAGAAAGAATATCCGAGAACGCATTGCCGCTTTGCTCTTCTAAGCTTGTGATGATCAACACATTTCCCTCGCCGAGTCCGTGTACAATCTCACCTGAGTAGAAGCTCTTCATCGCACGCCCGAATGGTGAAACGGCAATTTTCGTGAAAGGTTCAATCGGTATGTCGACATACCCGCTTACAATGCCTGCAATCCCGCTGCCACCGCCAGCTGGAATACCTAGATCAAAAGACAACTCGCTGATCAAGGGGTTGTAATTGACATTCAGCTCTGGCATTTGTCCCGGAGCCAAGGTTTTCACTTTGGACTTCGTTACGAATTGACCCGAGGTTTCTTCCCGATACTGACTGGCTTGACCGAGTCGGTACATAACGGACGTATTGTAGACGTATTCACCGAACGGTACTTGCTCAACACTTTCTATGACATAAGTCGGTCCGACTTGGATCAAACAGATTTTGGCCAAATAAATGCACGGCTCCGATGGAGCTTCCAAAGATGCTTCCAAGGATTGCTTCACGAAATCCGACATTAACCGCTCTTTCACCGCTTCGTTCACGATGCTAATCTCGCCAATGGATTGCGCTTGCAGCTCGAGTTGTCTATCATCCAGCTTCAAAGCCCCAGTTCCCGCTTTTACACCGACGGATGCTTTCGCCGCAGCCGTACTATCGGCACGAAGCAGCACCTTCATTTCATATTCGCTCTCTTGTGCATCTTGTGGCTCTTGGAACACAATGGTCGTCCCGTTGATCGCCTCTACACGATGAGCATCAAGCTCATATTGGAAGGTCATTCTGCCCGCTTTCAGCGTTTTCTCAAAACGCAGTGTCATCTCGAACAATTGCCCCGGATTCACATAGCGCGGTGTCGTTTGCAGGACGCGTACCTGCTTATCCTGATACAGTACAACCGTCTGATCTGACAGCGTAGCCAGCGGCAATGAAGCTGGGTCTGGTGCATCCTCCCGGATGAACAGACGATAGCTTTCCAACACACGATTATAATCATTAATTTCGTCCGAACGGACGGAAGAGTTCGCTACAGCGTGGACGGGCTCTTTTTCTTTTTCATCATAGGCAATACACAGGTAAACGTTCTTAGCATACTGATTATTGCTGAACCCATCCATCATAGACAGCTTCATCGTCATCGGAGATGGCACGACAATTTCCCGTCCTAAGGCATCAATGGCGGCACCCATTTCGACCGAAACAGACTTCTCATCCACCGCTACAACCTGCAAGCCAGTTACAACACCAGAACCATGTAGAAGTCGGTTCATCATTCTGCGTTTATCGTTAAAATACTTTTGCTCGGACTCGAAATCTCTGACCGTCAGCAGCTTCCCATAGAAATACCGATTACGTTCAAACGGGTAATAACGTGATTTTTTCATAACGATCCCCTCACCTTCTCTGACTCAATTTCTTTTATTATTCGATTTCGGAATCTAGTCCCAAGCGCGTATGTATATCCATCCGTTTATCACGATCCACATCAATCAGCACCGTATTGTAAGGCATCGACGAGCGCTGATCGAGGGTTAATAAAGTAGGCTCAGACAAGTACGTATTAATACCTAGGTAGGTATGCATATCTGCATACATCCAAGGCTGCAGCACAATCAATTTGCCCTCGGTATAAGCAGGCTTCTGATCTTCAATAATGTGCTCAATCACTAAGCGCTGTTCATCTGTACGCACACTTTCTGGCCTCAGCAGTACACAAAAGGTGTAAGGATTATCGCCATATAACTGGGTGAAAAGCTGCCGCAGCTCTGACGTTTCTTGCATTTGCTTAAATTGAAAATACTCCAATATGAATGGCTCAGCGCCCGTGTAAATGTGGAGCATATTCATCAAGCCCTCGCGCGTTCCCCGCAGCTTGTATAGCTCTGGTGCTCGCTTGATCAGCTCTCTCAGCTTCTTCTCGCCCCAAGCCTCGTGCTCCGTAATAGCAAGCCAACCGCCCAACCATTCCAAGTACGGTCCCGACACCGCATCCGGATCAAAATGGCCCGAAATCCGATCAATCGTATCCTCCATATCGTCAAAAAACGTACTAAACATCGCCAGGAATCGCTCCAAGAAAGGGCTATGCTCCTCATCCTGTTGATACATCGGCGGCAAATAAGCGATCAATGAGGTGCGAGGGTAATACACCCTCAACTTGCGAATAAACGGTGATTTCTGCTCACTGCCGATCAGCTCGATTTTGAACCAGAGATATCGCCCCTTCGCATTCATCAGCAGCGCATCTTTGGGATTCAGAATCGGCTCTGACCAAAGGTCGCGCGTCGCTCTTAGCTTTTCTTTGACCGAGATATCTGGATCCGTGAAATAGCTAGTGAGATTTACGTAATCCCCGTCCACCATCCCTTCACTTTCATCCGAGGCATAATACGAAAACCGAACCTGCGTCTCCTCTGGGATATCTGCTTCCAACCGTATTTTGTGCCACGTCGTCTCCGTCTCCGTCGTATCGAGATCCGCAGAGAAGTACACGGCCTCCGGTAATTGCGTGTCCTCCAGAAGCATCGTTCGAGCTCGAAGGTCCAGCAAGCTAATCTGACCGCTCATTCGATCGAACACGTACAGGCGATTGCGCCCATCCCGTACTAATTTATCCGTTCGTCCACGGAAGCCTGTTACCTTATCCAAGGTGGTACCGTTGCCGCGATATTTTAAAATAAACCGCTCCGTCACACCCTCTTGCTGCGCGTAACCGCTATCCCCTATATAGAGATTATGATTCGTATCAATGGAAATGCCGGCAAATCGCCCCTCCTGCTCCAATTGGAAATGGAACGGCTCTCGCCCATCTTCATGGAACACCGTAACCGACCGAAGCTGGTTATCCAGCAGGGCAATCGTGCCATCTGCCGCCGCAGTAAAATAGCGCTCCTGCAGCTTCGAAATCGGAATGGCCTCCGGCATACGATGGGCGTCATGTTCATACACACGTATCACCTCACCAGCCGAGTTCCACTGTATTATGCCAATCCGACCGTCCTTCGGGACTTCGGGACTTCCATTCATACCAACCGCAATGTCCAAAGGAACCGCTATAAATAGCGTATTCGCAGTTTGAAGCTTCGTATTCAGGGATAGTGGATATAAACTCATACCTTCCCAATCTTGAACCGCCCACATGGTCTGACCATTGGAGATGGAGTAGACAGCAAGTCTTCTCTCCGTGCCCTCGGTCGCATCCGCAATCACTAGAAGATCCGACATCGATGCAAGCATCGCTTCCGAGCTGAATAGGTCGTGACCATGACGAAACAGTAATTCCCTGTGTCGACTTTCATCATCGTAAATCCACACATTCGCTGACTCATCCAGCAAAATTAGCTTCCGCCCAGGCCCTACTGTCATGTCGCGAATAGGCGGAATCCCTTCAAGCTCATCCGTGCGAACGATGCGATGAATGCTGTACTTCTCCGACTGCTGAATCGAAAAACCCTGCTCCACCATATGAACATTCGCATCAAAGCCCTCTTCCCAATCCATTTTCTTGTTTAGCGAAAAAAACGTTTGTCCATCCTGCATCGTTCGTCACCTCTTTTCTATGGTTTACTTCAACTGCTACCTCAACTTTAACTACTGTTAAGTGCTAGGCTACCTACTTCTTTAGCTACTTAACTATCCACACTACTTCTACTTCTACTTCTACTTCTACTTCTACTTCTACTTCTACTTCTACTTCTACTTCTACTTCTACAACTACCTCTACAACTACCTCTACAACTACAACTACCTCTAACTCTACCGCTACCGCCTAACCTGTTCCCCGTCGCCCCAAACAAATTAAATGGATTTTATGTAGCTAATTTTGCTGATTCTCCCCACTTAGGAGCATTAGATGGATTTCCTACAGTTAATTTCCGCCAAAATCCATCAAACCGCCAATCTTGCTCATATTAGCTGTACTTTTTTCATCTAATCGCTAAGTCCCAGGAAATACGGCAAAATTAGCTGTATATTTCACATCTATTTGAAAGCTAGCTACTCAACTGAGCGCTAATCATTCATTTTCCAGCTAGGCACCTACAAATCTGTCTGACTGATCGTCTCGATCTCATGATTGCCAGAGTAGACTAACGCATAAGGCGGGATATGAATATCCCCTGCGCTGTCCTTGTGGAAGCCCGTGCCTTCGGCATCGAGCCAAATATCCTGCACATAGACGACACCTTTGATGCGGGAAATGACGCCGTAAATATCTCCCTTATACACGGTTCGCCCAAAGCGCCAGCCCTCCGCACCCTGCCCATGATCCATAGGTTGAAGCAGATTTTTGAGCTCGAGCGCGATGCGCCGTTGCTCGTTCTTATACTTCGGTTCCATCACCACAACGGCGTGGACGGTGATCTTAATATACTCCGCTGGAATGACATGCAGCTCCGTTGTCAGAAGCCGATGCCGATCCAGATGCAGCTTGATCGTCTGCAAGAAGCCTTTGCCAGCCTTCGGCTTGTCGCTCTCGCTGTAAGGTACAACCACCACGGTCATCTGCGCCGGCGCCGATACCCGCGGGAAATCCCGCATTCCCGGCTTATACAGCGGGATTGCCTTCACCCGCGCGACGCGGAGACCCGGCGCCGCCTTCGCGAGCGCCTCGTAGTCCTCGGCGGTCACCGCGCGCGTTGGCGCAGCCAGCTCGCGCTGCACGCGCAGCTTCGCTTGCGCGAGCGTCTCCGCTTCCAGGCCGCCACGCGCCGGGAACGGATTCGTCACGCTCACGCCTGGCGAAGCCGTGAACCCCGTCACGAGGCCGTCCTTCACGTTGCCTCGCACGCCCCCGCCTGCCTGCAAGGCCAGGAACCGAATGTTCGGTTCCCCGGACTTGCGCGGCACTAACCCCGCTTCGTTATTCCCGAATCGGATCGTGCCTGCGGCGGCGTCGTAGACGTAGTGGCGGTCCGCCCCCTTCGAGTTATCGAAGTCATCCACGGCCGTCCAGTCGTCCCAGACGAAGACATCCTCGCCCCGCGGGCGGGAGCCAACCTGCAGCAGCATGCTGCTAGGCTTGTACAATCGCCCGCGGCTGATCTCAAAGGTCTGCCCAGGCAGACCTTTGCTGCCTCCCACATACCGGCTGTAGTCAAACTCAGCCGTATAAGCAACAAGCCGCACCCGCTGCGCACCCTGCGGCGGGATACTGCCGTGCACCCCGTCGCCGAAGCGAAGACGGGTCGTCCTACGGGCCGAATCCTGCTGCAGCTCGCAGCAGAGATCTGTTGGCCCGCAGGCACTTAAGTCAGCGACCGTGTGCCAGTCGCGCCAACGGCCCTGCTCATCCAGCACCTGTACAGTGTGCAGGCCGTTATAAGCAAGATACGTGCTCAACTCGAAGCTTTGCCTTGGCTCGCCCGAGCTGCTGAAAGCCGTCACCTCGCTAAAGGTTTCCTGCTCCACTGCCTTAACGGCATTGAGCGTGATCTTCTCAATTTTGGGAGCCAGCTCATAGCCGTCCTCCTCCAGTGTACAGCAGATCCAATAGCGGCCACGGTCATCAGCCGGATACAAGGACATCGGCTTCATCTCCGATGTGATGTAAAACTTAAATTCTCCGCTTTGCGATAGGTGAACTGTGGTATCGCTCTTTGCCTCAATCGGCAGCCAGCTCTCCGACTGCCCATCTCCACCTGCACCTGCGAATGACCAAGCAACTTTGGCTGATGAAATCATTGGCGCCATCTTCTCTGCATGATGACTTACAGTCACGGGATAGCGGTCAAACAGATTAAAATAGATCGAAACCTCGGTGTCCATTGGCAATGCCTGATCAAAACCGAGATACAGATGAGCTCCCTTGCGGGCATCAGCACCAAAAGCATAGTAAGCAATTTTGGCCTGATTGTTCGATGTATAATCGGCAGCCGCCGTTTCCGTACGTACGAGCACCTTCTCCAATGCAGCTGGAACTAACTGTACCGTTCCCATCGTCTCAAAACGCAGATCCATCGCGGACAACGGCGTCCCTTTAGGGAGCACAAGTTGATGCGTAGCGCCAGTAAACGTCACATCACATACTGCAGACACCGCATCGCGTGGACGAATTCCCAGCAGCTTCAGAAACTTGCGTTCACTGCGCTCCGTCACCCGATTTAAGTAATACTGTTGCATCTCCGTCATCCATGACATCAGCTCCAACAGCGTAATCCCAGGATCATGCTCATTCTCATCTGTCCATTCTGGGAATAGCTTCGGAATCGACTTCCGAGCCTCCATTACCATTTGTTCAAACATCCGGTCATCTAAATTGGGAATTGGCAGCACTTGTGCTCACCTCCTAAAAGTTTTCGTTTGAAAACTAGCATCGTAATATCATCTATTTCCTAAAGTACGTTCACAACCACCTTGTGCTTTCCGCTCACAATAATGCTATGTGGCAGCGAAGGCAGACGATTAACATCCAGCTCCACGCGCTCGCCGTCTTCAATTTTGAATACGGTCATATACAGCTTTTCGACATGGCTAATTGCCCGAATCGATTTCAACAACGCGTAAAAGACGGAAGGGTGAATCTGCGCACCGATGGCCCAACCTTTATTGTCAAAATTGCCCGTTAACGGGTCAAGGAATCGATTTAATTTCTCAATCGCCTGAATTTCCGTGAGAACGACCGTGTCCATTCCCTCAACAGCGACAATAGCTGAAACCGATATTTCCATATACACCGGCTCAATAACCTGCAAGCGTTCCGGGAAAGCAACCAGGCTTGAGGCACGCCCCAGAATGAATCGTTCTACTTGTTTTTTCAGCTCAGGAAACGTTGAACTGCCCTGTTGGCCTTCTTTTGGCAAAATAACAAGCGTCATCGCTCCGATTTCTTTCTGCATATACGCATTCCGATTCGGAATACACGTCACCTTCGCAATGTTCGGATAGGCTTCTCTAGCCAGCCACTCGTAATCTTTGGACGAAACAGCTCGGTTACGATGCTTCAACATCTCTGGCCCTCGGACTAGCGCAGACTCCAGTTTCTCGGCCTGACAGCCACCCGACGCGGGCTCAGGGTTATACACCTCACCCACGAAAGCAATCGAATCCTGCATCTGATTGATCTGACGAGCAGCGACATTGCCGATTTGGCCCATTGTAACTTGGTAGGTAACTTTCATTTGCTCGAGTCCGCCCTTCGGCGGGTGCATCCCGTGAACACCATCCCCTACACGTATGCGTCCAAAGGTATGATCAATCACATAATGCCGATCTCGGTTGCTCGATAACGTCAAATCACGAACAGAGGTCCAACGAACCCATACCTGCAGAATATTGCCCTCTGAATCCCGGCGAATGTCCATGAGTGGCGTTCCAGATAACTCGTACTCGGAGATATCCTCTTCTGTAATGAACTCCGTCTCATCCACCCATATTTCCTCAGATACGATTCCTTGTCTGCTGAGCTGATATTCCGTTTCTTCCAGTCCTTTGACCTCAGGAACTTCACCTGTAATCGTCTCCTGCTGGAGGACATGAACCGTATTTATATATACGCCTTGAATCGTCGGAATCTGTACACGCCCCGTCACATCATCATAGATATCATCCCGATTCGTAGCCCGAATCCAGTAGCCCTCTTGACCGAATAGTGAAGCGCCTGCATAATCAGATGGACCCACGAACTGCACTGTGCCGCTTTGCGTCAAACCATTCGTTTCATCGATAACCTTGAGTGCCACCCACTCCGGTGGCGTACCTGGGAGCAAACCTGCTCGCAAATACTCCCACTCTAACATAGGGACGTCATGCTCCGAGAATCGTTGTTGTTTGATCGAGACGAATATCGAAATAGGACCTTTCACAGGCGGTGTATCAAAAGAGAAACATAACGCTGGATGGTTGCCTTCCAAAGGCTGGAAAGGTTCAAATCCGCCTGCCAATTGACGGCTATGTTTGGTCCGTTCCTCGAAAACTGTGTTATTGAAGGACAAACAACGATCTGCTTGATACAGACGATCCTCATATTCGTACGTCAGAGCTACGTCGTCAATCCAAGGTGATAAATATAAAGCCTGCGCGATATACGCATTTTCGATATGTAAGATCCGTGCTCGGATCCAGCGATTCTCATTCCCGTTCACATAGGTAGCCTGAAGATCAGGCGGACAGCGGAACTCAACCTCCTTGCGAACCTTTTGCTGCACGGGGTAGTAGAAGAGCTTCTCCGCATCCTTGCCCACATCAAGCCGCACCCACGTTGTTCCGTTCCAATATTCCCAAGCCACTTGAAGAACTGTCACATGCACAACAGGTGCTTTATCGAACTTGTTCTTCTTCATGACCATTTTCCAGTCAACTTGATCTGCGTTTTCCGCCCCAAAACGATTCTCAATCGCCTGCAGCCCGAAGCTCAACTTAATGTCACCATTGGTTTTCGTAAACACTTCCTGACTGCCAATATAAAAGGAGCCATATAGAGCGAATTGATCACCAAATGGATAGAACCCCGAAGGATCCGCATCAATATCATTGTAAAACATTTGATCAGGCTGAATACCGCCCGTTTCGAGTGTATCTACATAGTCTGTTTTGAAAGAGATATGATCCATAGAAAGCCTGCTGTCCGCAAGCGTCGTACCACCAGATTGGAGTGGCTTTAATCGGCATTGAATCCAGCGACCGCTTTGGCCATTCACTTCTTTGAGCGCAAGCTCTTCACGGACACTTTTGAGCAAAATAACCCGATTGCCCTGCGCCTTGACGGCATCAAATGCTTTCCAACCATGGGCTGTTGCATACAGCCATTCCGTAAGCTCGGGATCTGCGAGTTGACTCACCATCCCGAACTCCTCAAACCGTTTCGTCGAATTACGGAATTCGATCTCAATCTGTGCCGGGTTGGTTACCGTGAAAAGGGAACTGTGCTCCAAATACAAGGCATGCGCCTGTAAATTGTCTCCATCCTGCAACCGGAATAGCTTCTTCGGCATCGCGTAACCTTGACGACTAGCAAGTAAGAAGTCATCCGTGATCCGGACAATGATATCCTGTTTACGACTCGTCACATACATACTCGAGAGAACGGCCGGCGTCAGCAAGGCGCTGCGTGCCGTTTCATATAGAATCGTATCGGCCTCTATTGAAGCGGCAATTTGTGTCCCCGCCGAAATAAACACAGATTCTTTCGTTCCTTCATTTAATGCAAATGTCAGGTAACTGCTAGCCGGTCTTGCTGGAAGCAGCGTGACATCGAACATGTTTAGAAAAGAGATCAGGTTCTTCKTCGGTACTCGATTCAATCGTTTAATATTGTCGTGAAACATATCCGCAAACATCAGGAATAAGGCTGAACCCGGATCTGGATTCTCAGGTGTAAATCGCCACTCCGGCGTATAATACGGCGCCATTTCCTTCATTTGGGCGATCAGATCAGGTATGTCTCTGGGATCAATTTTGGGAGGTTGCACAGCTCCACCTCCTCTCTGCACGTATCGTCATCGCTTCCGCATCCTCTTTCTATTTGGAACCTTCAAATAAATAAAACGGATAAACTTGGTTAAACAAGTTGTTCGTTGTACGTACTTGATAAGCAATATGAATCATGACTTTAGCGGGGTCATCCGCTTCTGGAATGGCTTTCACTTCAACCTCGTGAACCCTCGGCTCCCAGTTGCGAATGGCTTCTTCAATATTCGTTTGCAGCAAATGAAGCGTCGTATCATCGGTTAAACCGAAAATAAATTCCTGAACGCCGCACCCAAAAGCAGGGCGCATGACGCGTTCACCTTGTGTGGTGCCCAAAATGACGCGAATCGCTTCAGCGATGTCTTCCTCATACTCGGACATTCGGATTCTTCCTGTTGCAGGATCAACCTGAATCGGAAATTTCCATCCTCGTCCCAAAAATGCTTCCGACATCTCGCCACGCCCTCTCGCTAATTGATTTTGACACTAGTTAATTTTCACCATACTACCTTTGATGTTAATGATCCCATCTGACTTCAGGTCCAGTGTTGCCCCTGCCTTCAGCGCCATGGTAGCGGATGCTTCTATGTTAATTTGTGTAGATTTAATTTTGATTTCTTTCGTACTTTCAATGCCGACCTCGCCCTTGGCGTTCAAAGTGATCTTCGAAGTTTGGCTGACGACCGAAATTTCATTCGCCGATCCGCCTTTAATCAGAATCTTATTGTTCCCGCTGGAGTCAGCAATCGAAATACTGTCATCTTTGTCCTTTAGTTCAATGATTTGACCTTTTTTCGTCTTTAGCGTGATACTCTCATCACCGCTTTTATCATTGAAGGAAAGCTCATGACCGGAACGTGTCTTGATCATGCGCAGATCATTTTTATCTGCTGGAGGAGGAGGCATATTTTTAGGATTCCACAGCATTCCGATAACGAAAGGCATTCGAAGTTCACCCATATGAAAGGCAACCAACACCTCATCTCCCACCTCAGGAATAAAAAGACTGCCCATGTTTTTACCGCCCATTAACGTCGCGATACGGACCCAGTCTGTCTCCGTTTCGGTTTCTTGCATCGGCAGCTTAAGCTTCACACGCCCCATTTTATCAGGATCGGTGTTATTCGTAACCACAGCCACCATGACGCCGCCAATCTTCTGGCTGGCAAAGTCGGATATACCACCAATTGTTATATCGGGAGTTTTGAACATTAGACCGCATTCCCTCCCAGTTGAAAACGAGTTGTATAACCTTCATCATCGAAAATGTGGGTCGCTCCCGTAATATAATACGATTGGTCAAACGTCTTGCCAACACCACTGAGCTTGATATAGCGTCCGGCGCGAATCTCTGGAATCCCAATGCATTCCCCGCTGCCGCTAACCAGCTTCATAGCTCGGCGATTTAATATCGCATCTGCGTAGCTTTTCGCTTCCTCCACAGAAGTTACATTCGTATACATATGCTCGATGAATTCACCTTTTGAGCCTAAAATATCCTTGCCTGTTTTGCTGTTGCTTCCGAGCTTCGTCACGCTGGCAGACTTGCCTTCGATGACTTTTAATTCTTTATTATCCCAAGCTCGCACGGTTACACCCGTAATTTGCTCGGCTAAATTGTGATCTATCATTAAACTGCGGAGTGTCTTCCCCATTTCCAGCGTCATCACGGCAGTCATGGCCGTTAATGGCTTACGGAAATACAAATTTTTCCCCACAACGAAGAAATCATAGTTAACTAAATTCGCTAAATTTTGAATGAAGTGATAGTCATTGATCTGACTCTGTGAAAGTGCCGGAAATTCCGTTGTTGTGGCATCCACGTTTGTTTTGAACCCATATGTTTTGGCAATCTCTTCAACGACGTCACTGTATTTCTTCTTATTCCAAGAGCGAGACTTCGTCCCTTTCATCATGAGATAAGAAATATCCATCCCACGCACAACGAGACCAGGGGCGCCGTCTTCTGGAAAATCTACAACGACGGAAGTAATTTGTCCCGTAAAAACAGGTGTGAATTTATCTACATAACCTAAGCCAATATCAATGGCTTTACCTAATGTGAAGGTAGATAGCCATTGGAAATCATTCTTTGTAATATCGTATGCGTTAGCTACTCGAAAAGAAAAAGAGTCTGCCGTACCATCAATCGTTGTCTCCACACGTAGATTATCTAGTGCGATATCATCCGACAATTTCGTGCCATCCACTTTAATATCGTAATAAGGGGCGTAAAAATCACCATATTTTTTGGCCAGGTCGTCAAAGGTAAAAGAACTCGTATCCAGATCTAAGGCCATCGGCTTAATCCAACCGCGGAACTGAAATGCGGCGTCCCGTGGCTACTTTCATTGGATTATCGATCCCATTCGCCTTGGCAATTTCTCGCCACATCGTTGGATCCTCGTACTCATTAGCAGCTATCGTCCACAGTTGATCGCCTTGGTTAAGCATCTTCAACTTCGTTCGATCTGCCGAATGACGCGGAATTTGCTTCAGTTGATCTTTCTTGCTTAGGGTAGATTTAAACGTCACCTTCAGCTTAGCGCGAACTGGAATGCCTGTATCCAAGAACATGGTAAAATGCTGATTCACATTCACAACGACTCCCTTGAAATCCAAGGAGCCCCATACAAACCGGCAAAGTGGCGGTGCATGGATCTCCTTCTCAACATCAAGTAGTCCTGAAATTTTCGTCGTCAACTGACGGACGTCTGTCCCTTTTTCATAGGTGTCAAAGAAAAAATCCATGGTGAGTGACGACGTCCCCCCGCTCACGAATTGAGCGATTGGCATGGACAGACCCGGCACTGTTTTCCAAGAATACTCATTACCAGTGTCGATTGTATACTCGCCCGGATTGAACATGACCTGTACATTTTCGGTTTTACTGCCTTTGTGAACGATAATCATTGCTTTCTTGAGTGCCATAGGAATCTGTCCTTTCTGTCATATTGATATAAAATAACTGGCTACACCGTTTTCTTGGTGCGAGTACATTGTGATGGTGTTAGTCGGTTTTATCGACTAACTCCACTTCATATAGAGCTATATAGCCGACTTACTATGTGAAACTTATATACCTCGGCGTTGCCGTTCGAATTTCATTTTTTTCTCGATTTCGCGGTACACTTTGTCCGCGATTTTGGAGATATCTAGCTGTGGAAGCTGTTTAATCAGCTCTTTCAGCTGTTCTTCACTTAGCTCCGGCGGCGTCTGATCGACTGGCACTGTTGGTGTTGGTTCTGAGTCTGCGCTCGTTTTGGTGCGCAGCCAGTCCATGTCGAGCGGCGCGTTCGCAAGCTGACTCGTTGGTGCTTGTTTATGCTCCAGCATGCTGAGTGGTGAAGCGAGATGCTCTTGACTTGCTGATTGCATCGGCACGCTTATCATTGCTGTGCCTTGGTGGCTTGCGCCAATGGACGGCTGCTGCGTGCGGGACTGCATCGGCACGCTCATCACTGGCGTGCCTTGGTGCAGGTCGGCGCTGCCCTGCATGCCGCCGACGGTTCTGGCAAGCCGCTGCACCTGCGTGGGCAGCGGCTTGGTTAATGCAGCAGCAGCCCAGCCTTGGCTGCTGCTGTTCGTGATGCTGGCGCCGCTCAGCGCGCCAGCTGTTGCTGCGGCGGCTCCGCCAGAGGAAGCCGCCTGTATAAGACTGCCCGTCCCGCGGGCGGGCAGTCGGTGTTCCGCTGCGGCAGGCGAAGCCGCAGCCATCCCCGCAGGAGCAGCGCGAAGCGCTCCTGCGCTGCTCGCCAGCAGCGGCATGACACGCGGTGTCATGCTCGTGCTCTGGCGAGCCCTCGGCACGCGTGCGGCGCGCGCGACCGAGACCGTCTCTGCGGCCCGCGAAGCGGCCGCAGGCTCTAACCCTTGTGCGCGCTCTTCTACCTGCGCGCTCACCATTGCCCTGATGGTTTGCTCCGCCGAATCCACTTGCAAGCGTTCCGCTTCCAAGCGATGCTCCGAACCATGTGCTTCCCGCATAGGCGCTCGCTCACTGCCATCGACGACTATGCGTCGCTGAAGATGTTCGGCTTGCGCCCGGGTCCAGTTCATTGCTCTACGACTTGGTGATACTTCACCATCAGCCCCCTGCAAAACTCCTTGCCTGATATCCTGGGCAGATGCTTTATTGATTAATTGCCTAATTCTACTCTCACTCGCCCGTTGAATTAGATTGCCAGTACCAATACCTGCTGTACCTGATATCCGGTTCGAACTTCCCAACATATTCTGACTAAGCGTCTGATGGTTTGTAAGATCAACAGATCGATTAATCGGAGATGAACCTGTTGATCTACCAGAAGCGCGTTGCACGGAACGAATCGGCGCTGAATCAACCGTTCTGTCCATCCGTCCTTCAGTCCCACGTATAGCAACTTGTCCTGCATTCCGCCTAATTTCGTTCTCAGATGATCTTTGCACGAGATTTCTACGTGCGAATTCACTTTCACCTATTACTCTAGGTGATTGAACGTTGTCTGCTGCTTGATTAGCTCTTCTTACCTGAAGGCCGTTCGTACTCCCTAGTGAACGCTGAACGAGCTTTCCTAATACTGAGTTGCTTATACTTCTGGCTTGCAGGAGGTGTTCAAATTTGTTGTTCGGATTCGATTGTCTGCTATTTTCAACAAAAGTCGGTTGTTGTACAAGCTGCCCTCGCACAACCTCTCTTGCCGGCTGGTTAAATTGTGTGTCGACCTCGCCATCTATTCGGCTCAATTGGATCTGTGTAGCAGCATCGGAATTTTGTGGTTCAATATGTGCATCAGTCATTCTGCTAGTTGAAATTGGATTCTCACTGACCGAAAAAGCGCGTGCTCCTACTTCCCCTGTCACAGCTTCTCTTGTTCGTTCAACGCCTTCAACGCTATTCGACTGTCTCTCGTCCTTCAGATCCGCATCAGCTAACTGCTGCACGTTTCTTTGCTGTGCACCACTAGTCATTTCCAATGACTGCGTATCATGTGATTCACTAGCTCGTCTTGTTACCGTACCATTCTCGATTCGCCCGGCCCGTAGCGTAAGCTGACTTCTCATCCATGCACCAGTTGTGCGCGCAATCGTAGAATCACCCTCGCTGCTTGTTGAAGATGATTGGTTGCGAGAGCTAAGGTTTGGTTTTCGAGCTATAAACTGTCCTAAGTCGATTTTTCGCTGTATACTAGCTTGCTGCTCCTTCACCTGATTAACTCGAGATGGGCTTCCTGCTCTCCTAACTATATCAAGAGGAATATAACTAGCTGGCTGAACGATCCMAACAACCGCTGTTTCATTCGTTGGTTTGTCAGTAGCCTGTTCACTGACACTTGGTTGTATTTCACTTGCTCCCACAGCACTGTGAAGCCTATTCTCCCTCGACGCTTCTGTTGAAATCAGACTGCCACCCTCTTGCACCAAACTAACTGGTTGGCGTAATCTGCGTTGAAGCAACTGAGGGCCATTCATGGCCGCTTTGCTTGAATTCACGAAGGTCAAGCTGCTTTGTGCTACCTTTGCTGCGATTTCTGCAGCTAAGGTTTGGCGGATTGTCATCCCTTGTGGACCCGAACCTGCATGGTCCTCTCGTAAACCAGACTGTTGTGGATCTGCCATCCTGTTGTTGCTTATTCCGGATTGGCGTAAAGTAGTGCGTAATAAACGAACAACTTCTCTATTTTCTGTGCTTCTCTGTTGTATGGGTGTTGAAAGCAACGTTCCTATGGATCGAACGCTCGCTTCTGCCATTTTAGCTGAAATCTCAGAGGTTAACTTCTCAGTGGGTTGCTTGTCACTCACCACTAGCCTATTGCTTTGAATCTGGTCTTCTTGTTTAATCGGATGTTGTCTAGTTTTGTCTTCTTGTAACCCTTGTGTAGCAGCAGAAGGAAGGAATTCATCCCTCAATCTGGTCTCTACAGGAATTGCTCTTTGCGGTTTACTTTCTGATACATCCTKCTCTCGTTGGATAGGTAAGCTTTGACTATCTACGCTTCGATTTCCCTGCTGACGGTGCAGCCGATTACTTCCTCGCTGTTCCTTTCCAATCGATGTTCGACTAGTATTCCTAGGAACTATGGCGGATTCTCCTATGCGCTGATCTCTAAGCTTACTTGTAGATCTAGCCAACACATCTGAACCTATATCAGGCTTAACTACGTTTACTGATAATTGGGCTGAAGCCTTATTCGTTACGACTTGCAAGCCATCTTTGTTAACACTATTTGTACTCCTAATGGAAAAATCGTTATTAGAAGAGGGTTGTCTTTGTATAGTAACGAGCTGCTGCAACCAGTTCTCGTTGCTTTGAATTTTCTGAGCTTTTGGACGATTTTCCATAAGTGCAGGTTTTCTGTACACCTGACTTGGGTATGCTGTCACAACCTGAACAGGTTCGGATGCTACTCTTTCCTGCTCTGGCAATCCCACAGTCTCAGAATCGGATGTCGTCTTCTCTAAGGATTGCTCATCCATAGGAGTAGGCGCGATCTCTGAGGATCCAACGATTGTTTCTTTCGTTGTTTCTGTATTTGTCTGTTGGACGCTGCTATTTTTGCGTGGTCGTCCTCTTTTTCGCTTAACAGGTTGCTCAAGCGGTTGCAAAATCACGGACTCTGCAATATCCACACCCTGCTTTTGTTGCTCTAGCTTAGCTTGTTGCACTGGTTCTTCAAGGTTTACCTGCGCCCCTAGACTTACCTGAGGCTCACGTTGTAAGCCAACTACTTGGTTGTTTTGCGTTGCATGTAGTTCCGGCAATTCCTGATGATTCTCTCTAACTTGTCGCTGCTGAAAATCTTGTCGTTCCCGCTCACGCACTAGATTAGTAGTCTGCTCATTCTCTTGTGAAATTTGTGACTGAGCTTGCGTAAACTGTTCATGAGCTTCCTGCTGCTCTCGTGGTTCTACTCTTTGTATTCGTTGCAACACTTCTTGTTGCCCTTGCAATTCTTCCCGTTGTACCCGCTGTTGCACTTCCTGCTGCTCTTGCTGAATACGCAGTTGTTCGATCACTGGCGACTGACTTAATGCCGCTTCTTGTAGCCGTATTTCATTACGTTCTTGTTGTAATCTCTGGACGACTTCCGTTAATGTGCCTTGCTCTTGCAACACGTGTGAAGACGGCTGTGGTTTAGCGTCTTCCTGTTGATCACCTGTCGTACGCCAAATCTTCGTGCTMGTATCAACTCCCCTATTTCTAGAACGACTAGGAGTAGATGGGCTTGCAGAAGCATGCATAGATCTAGGTAACTTTGATGTTAAGCTTGCAGCATTTATCGCCATTGGTTGTAGGCTGGAAGAAAGAAAACCCTTCGCAATGGAAGATTCACTTCTTCTTGTGCGTATAGAGCCTTCCACCTGATCTTGCTCAGCGGGCTGTCGTTTGCTGACTTGAGCATCCTGCCCTTCAGCATGTTTGCTCAGCAAACTACGAATAAAGCGAACTGTACCTGGTGATGACTCTTCCGAAAAAGGACCTTCTCCCAGCTTTAACGATCTTCTAATTCCAATGGTTTGAGAATCTGTAGAGCTAGATCTTGGCATCTCAGAATCACTCATCTTGTGCGAACCTTGCTGTGTCAACCCGCGGTGACTCATTGGCGTCTGCGTTACCTCTTGCAAAATCAGTTTAGCCACATTGAGAAAAGAAGGATTCGACTGCAGCATGCTCTGCCTAGATAAACGGGCACCAGCCTCATCGTCATTTCGTCCCAAACTCAACTTCCCAGATTGGAACTGTTCAAGCCAAACGGAAGTACTCCGAATGGCTTCCACATGCTGAGCAACGTTAGAATGATTCGCCCTAGCTGTTGGATGACCATCCTGCTCACTTAAACGGACTAGACCATTATCCTTGTTGTCACGCAAAGTTTGTTTATATAATAAATTCACTGTTTTCTGGCTACTATTTGTTCTGTGACCTGTATGTTGAACGCCATTCACCATAGGGCTCGGTTGATTCATCTTGCTGCTTGTAGAATGAGCTAACATACCTATCGAAGCAACGAGCTGCCTCATCGAACGCTGCATAATCGGTGAGTTTCGTTTATTAACGACGTTAATTGTTTCTTGGTTAGACTGTGCAAGATTACGTTTAGCAGCATGAATCATTTCTTGTTCCGCTAGGATTTGGGCTGCTAATTCCTTCTCCTTCTTGCTCTTACGTCCCCTCTTCTTCTTGACAGGCGCATCAACGGCTGCAGACATATGTTCAGAGGACACTCTTTTATCATCCTGAAGACTTTCATCTATAAGGACTTGCTTTGGTAACCGATATCCACTTTGTTGTACTAATTTCTGAATTTGCTGAATCGTTTGCTGCTTTGTTATTAGAGGTGCTGATTCTGGATGTTTCAAGCTTTGCAGTTGTAGCTGTAATTGCAGAATCCATGCCCGATCATTCGGGTCCTTGATAGATGCTATTTCTTTGTCTGTCAGTAATCCCTTGCCCTTAAAAATAAGAGCAAACATACCTAAATAATTATTCCGATCGAATCCATACTTCCCCATAATGCCAGAGGCAAATTGCTTCGCTTGACGAGAAGTCTGGCCGACAGTATTCGTGCGTTTACCTTCAGCAAAGCGTAACGAACCCTTCTTCTTGTTCCCACGGGGTTTATGCGATTGTCGAGAGTTCATGAACAATCCCCCTAAAAGTTTTCGTCAGAAAACTGACTTCGTAAGCATAATCTTAAGTTTTACTGTAGCAATAACGTTCTGCGATCATCTTATTTCACGGAAAAATACGGAATCTATCCAAATAACGTTATGGTAAGGTGCTATTGCTCTTCTACAGGCTCATTATCAACTTAAAAAGTAGAAATAGCGTTATACCATCATTCTATTTTACTTGAAAATGTACTAGTGAACCGAATAACGTTATGGCATCATCTTACTTCTTAAAAATCGTCTTCAACCCTGCATGCACCAATTCGATCGACTCGATCGCCACATTGGCACTGCCTGCATTGAGGTCTGGTCCGTTCCATTTCACAGGAAATGCGCTTGTGAATTCCCAACGGCACATCTCTTTGCCCTCGACGTTGTACAAAAGAATAGAGCCATTCTTGCGACTAATTTTGCCTTGTGCAGCATTGTTGTACCAATCCCACAATTCGCTGGCGTTGCTGATACCTCTCTTGAGCACAATGTTCGGGTACTTCGTATGTTGAACCATGTAGTGTGGATGGGTGTTCAAGCCACCTTCCCAATACGGTTTTACTTCGATCTCTGATTTCATGCCCGTCACCTCGGAGAAACCTCCGACGATCAATCCATCGAGCTCAACGAGAAAACGAAAGTTGCCGCCTACATTATGCAATTTGGATGAACTCTTTGCCATTGTTTGTTACTCACCTCTTACCGAAACACATCAAACGGATTGTCTGGCTGTTTTTTATCTTCTTCGTTCAAATTACGGTTGATGCGGGAAATTTCCTCGCACCACGTACGGCGTTCACGGTGTTCCATGGACATAATTTCATCATGTGACCAATGAAAATAATAAGCAATGAWGCCTACTTCTTCATATATTTTGTCAATGGGGTAGCCCGTTACGCCATCTCGTCCAAAAAAGACACGTCCACATCGAACTCATGCTCACATTTTGGGCAGCTAGTATGAACCCTTGGTGCGTCCATTTCGTTAATTTGACGATAGAAGTTTTGCAAGAATGCTAAATCTGCTGTGAAGAACTTCTCAACGACTCGAGTATCAATCGCACGCAAGTCCCCTAAATTTGTAATGACACGTGTAAGCAAAATGATCGTTAAATAGCCTGGATTTTGCTGAACACGCTGGTCACGCATCGGTAAAATTTCATCCGCCGCTGTCGCTAAGCGCATAACACCTTTTTTGTGAAGCGTACCATTGTCATCTACATACCCTCTAGGAAGTTCAAATTCATATTCTGTTTTGAAAGCCATGATGTCTTTACCTCCTTCGTGGTTACAAACAATAAATTCTTCTATTTTAACAAAAAGAAGAGTCAGGAACCGGAGGTATTCGCTCCGGCACCTACTCTAACTATCGTAGATAGCAAAAGTATAATCTATATACTTTTCACTTCGTATCAACCTTGACAAACGCTTTCGTCCCTAATGGACGACGGTTTCGTTTATCCTCGTTTACTTCGTACGTGTCATACCTTCATGTGCAAGTTCTAAGCTCTCGATGGCAACTTCGTTCCCAGTCCCTTTGAAGCTTGGTGCTGAGTACTTGGATGGCCATGCTTCGATAACCTGCCAAGTAGCTACATCTCCGCCCTCTTCGTTGATCGCGATAATCGTAACCGTTTTGCGGGAGATTTTACCTTGAATGGACTCTGACATCCAGTTGTACATATCCATGGAGTCTGTAACTCCCCATTTCAATGAGATGTTACCGTATTTAGCAAGACCCGGAAGTTTCCGAGGCGTGATGGTTTCGTTTCCTTCTCTGTATTCAATTACCGATAAGGAAGCATCAAATCCAGAAATTTCGCTGAATCCAGCTTGTTGAATACCTTCTACTTCAATTCTAAATCTAAAATTGCGGTATGGATCCCTACGTTCGCCAGCCATAATATACCCCTTTCCTAATATGCGTAATATCTAACGTTAGACTATTCTTCTCTTGTTTTCTGAGTAATACGGAAGATCACGAACTCGGCAGGTTTCACCGGAGCAACCCCGATTACGCAGATCAGTCGACCATTATCGATGTCATCCTGTGTCATTGTGCTGCGGCCAATATTAATGTAGAACGCTTCAGAAGGACTTCCGCCCATCAAAGCACCATCTCTCCACACCCGCGTCAAGAACGCATCAATCGTCCGCTGTACACGTGCCCAAAGCTGTTCGTCATTCGGTTCGAAGACAACCCAGTTCGTGCCGTTCTTGATGGACTCTTCGATAAAGATGAACAAACGTCTTACGTTCACATATTTCCATAAACCGTTCGACGATGTTGTACGAGCACCCCATACACGAATACCTTGTCCAGCAAAATGACGGATCAAGTTAACGCCTTGTGGGTTTAGAATATCTTGCTCGCCTTTGTTATATTGGCAATCTAGGCCAACTGCTCCGCGAACAACTTCATTCGCTGGCGCTTTTTGAACACCACGGGATTGGTCGGAACGGGAGTAGATACCGATGACGGAACCAGATGGCGGTATGTAAATATTGCGTTTATCTAATGGATCGAAAACTTGCAACCACGGGTTGTACATCGCTGCATAAGAGCTGTCAAAGATGTTGCGGTGTGTCATAACATCCGCTACCTTGGTTTTCTCGCGTGGAATATCGAGAACCGCAAAGCGGCTGCCCAAGTTTTCACAGTGCGCTACAAGGGATAATTGAACCGTCGGCTCAGTTACACCTGGAATCGCAATGATGGACACGACATCGTTATCGATGAAAGACTGAATCCCTGTACGTTTACCAGGACCACGGTCAACACCCATGTAAATATCAGGCGTTACATTCGCGATGGAACCGTTGCTGCCGCCAGACAAAGCGATTTGGAATTTGCCAGCTGTTTCGTTCTCGCCGGAAAGCACCTCGAAAGGAGCGATTGCGCCAAGATCTTGACCTTCTGTCAAGTCCTTCACCGTAATAATGTTGGAACGGGAAACGATTTTCTCAATGTGATTCGCTGCCGTAATGTTCAGGGATACCTTCTCATACGTCTCAGCTTCGTCACCATAGAATACGTGAAGCGTGAATTCACTTGTCGTTAATACTTTAGATGGAAGTAGTCCGCTATCAACTACATCGCCATCAAGAGCCTCAGACAGAGAGATAATGTTATCTTGGGAAGCGACAACTTTGCTGTATTGTTTCACGCCTGCTGCTTCAAAAGCAACAACGTCGCCAACGTTAAAGCCAGCGTTGTTTTTCACGCGATATTGTGTTTCACCTAGCACTTCATAGATTTGCGTCTTGGCTTTGCTAGCTGGCACAACCACGATACGAACTTGATTCCCCCATGTTCCAGGGTTCTTGGAAGCAATCTCAATAATTGCTGATTCTTTATTCGAAGCCGCTTTGTTCGTTGCTACTTTCGCGTCAGTTGGCGCTACACGCATTACGAAACAGCGATTACCTCCGTTTAAGTAGAAATGCTCTACTGCATAAGAAAGGAAACGATATTCGCCGAATTCATTCTCGGACAAGTAGCTCCCGAATAAACGGTGGAAATCAGCTACGCTCGTAACCAGTTGAGGGACACCTTCAATTTCACCTCTTTGCGCAAGCCCTATAAACCCGGCCGTACTTGTGCTTGCACCCTCAAGCGGTTGTGCTCCGCTGTCAAACTCTTCCACATAGACTCCAGGTGATAAATAGTCAGCCATTGTTCCCCAGTTCAGTCAGATGGCACTGCTTACTTATTAAATATGGCCAAAGACATGAAACCAGTTCTCTCCTTTCTGCTTGTCATTTTGTATAGAAGATGGACGTGTCCATTCTACTAATTAGGGTTACGCGAGATGTATCGTGCCAAGGTTAGTTGTTGTGCCTTCTACTACTGCGAGATCCTTGATCTTATGCTCGCTATCCATCCCATACGTGATAACCAACTCGGTATGAAACGTCGGGATCCGATTACCTCGAAAAGCAATCACAACCTCTCCACGTTCCGTACTACGGGTTTCTTGAATGGGAAGCAGCATCGCGCCACGAGAATACGATTTCGTCAATGGATTCGCAAGTCGAAACCGTTTCTGGTGCTCCAGCACTTCGGAAATGCGGATGACTTCTTCCGCCGGTTGGGAACCTCTCCCTCGCAGCAGGTACACATCACCAACTACAATGCCTCCTGTAAATGAACCTAATGCCATTTCATTAGCACCTTTGTCGGCTTGATCCACCATAACGCGCGCGCGTGCACAGTCCTCCGTCAGCACGGTTGACTGTAAGTGAGCATTGCGAATTGGAGAGCCAGCTGCGTTCTGAAGCATGAAGCGAATCAGTCCTGCCCCTTGAGAAAAAGGGTACGAAGGTAACGGTTTCATTTGAACAACTTCGATAAAATTGTGTGCGTTAACTGTGATGTTGGTTTGTTCTTGAAAATAATACTCGCTATGTACCGATAAACGGTATTCGCCGGGGGATAAATCGTTGAATATATAGGAACCATTCGATTTACGAATTGCTTTCGAACGGGTGCCTTCTAGGTGAACTGTGGTCGTGTTGCCAAGAGGAGCTTGAGAGGTTAGTGCGTCAATCACACACACAACCAGGGAAACGCGGGATCTCAATTGTGAAATTCGAATCTGATCCACGTGTGGAATCCTCCTAACCTTGAATACGAAAATCGGTTTCCGAAACCCTTTTTGTTGTTTTGATGCGCGTAGAATCAATATGTACAGGCCCCACCGTGTAAGCAACGGAGAGTCTGTAAGGGGTGTCTGAGAAATTCCACATATTCATGAGGCTCTCGCCTTTAAAAGGATCCATGATTATACGAACTTCTTCATCTTGCTCAGCTAATGTGCCCACTGTCATCGAACCTCGAAGGATGGAATGATCGTAGAATACTTGCATCGCTCTGCCTAGAATGCGATGCTCATCCAACGCTCGCGAAGAAAGCTCAGCCGGCGATTGTACCGTAACCATGTAACTTAAATCGACAACCATCGGAGGAAACTGTATTTCGTTCGTCCCTCTAGCAATCATATGGGTTTGGCGATTATTGCCGCTCTCACGAACATTATAAAGATAGAGTGAAAGATAGAAATCACCTTTATCTACAGGCGATGCGAGACCAATCATTTCTGGTTGCGGAATGGGATCTGGGGTCATGTTTTCTCTAAGTAGCTTGACTAAAGATGCACTTACATCAGCGATGACAGAATAATTGCCTATGAGTGTCACTTCCTGCCTCTAAATACCTATAAATCTTGTAAAAAAGATGCTTAATCTGTCACTTTGTGTATCTTTTTCTATTATAAATCTAAACCGTCAGGTTGACTATAGGATTCTAGTATTTATTTAAGCTTTTGTCCCGAAAAATGGCGATTTTTGGCTGAAAATCGGTGTATACAACCGACAAAGGACAATCTTACAAAATTGTAAAATTGCCCTTTATCTGCCTGTTCTAGTAATCCTCCCACTCCTGTCGTGCGAGAATTTTACCCGATTTCTGCAACTCATGCCGAATTGATTTGATAATATGCTGCATTCGGATGGATTCACCCGCTTCAGCTGCCAAAAATGCAGAAGAGAGAACGACATTCTTGATATTCCCTCCCGCAATCTCGTATCGCTGTGCGAGATATTTGAAATCCACATCATGGCTAAGCGGTGCAGCTGGCGGAAACATCGACTGCCAAATTTTCTCCCGATATTCACTATCCGGAAATGGAAATTTAATGACATAATTGATCCGCCTCAGAAAGGCCTCATCAATGTTATTTAATAGATTGGTAGCGAGCACCGTGATCCCTTGGTACTCCTCCATTTTTTGAAGCAAATAAGCCGTTTCAATGTTCGCATACTTGTCGTGTGAATCTTTCACTTCGGACCGTTTCCCGAAAAGCGCATCCGTCTCATCGAAGAACAGCACCGCGTTGCTCAGCTGCGCTTCTTCGAATATTTCGTGCAGGTTCTTCTCGGTTTCACCGATGTATTTGCTGATCACCTGCGAGAGGTCAACCTTATACAGCTCAAGCTGCAGGTCACCAGCTACGACTTGTGCCGACATCGTCTTCCCGGTGCCCGGCGGACCGGCGAAGAGCATGCTGAGCCCTTTGCCGTAGGCCAGCTTCTTCTCGAAACCCCAATCGTTGTACACGACGCCGCGATACTTCACTTGATTGCACGCATTGCGGAGCTGATCCTTCTGCTCGGGTGGGAGGATCACATCCCCAAACCCATAGCGAGGCTCAATGCGGGTCGCTTTGCGCTCCAGCTTGTGCTGCACCTGCTGGTAGCACGCCTTATACAGCGCGTCGCTGCGCAGCAACGCGCCTGAACCACCATCTCTGGCAGCTGCATCCTGCCAGGACGAGTACCCGCGCGCCAGCGAGAGCGCGCGGCGTATTTGCCCCGGGGTGAAGCGGAATTTACCGCTCATCACCCGATAGTCCACATCCGCGCCGGCGCCGATCTCCTCCGCGAATGCCCGCCAAAGGCGCTCGCGCCCGCCTTCGTCAGGCACGGTAAGTTCATGCTCAAGGAGCAGCCGCTCCTTGGGCTTCCAGCTTAGCCGGTTGAATCGCCCGGCTAAGAGAAACACCATGCCGCCATAGCCGTCGAGCAGCTCATGGAACCGCCCGAGCCGCTGCTGTGCAGCCAAGTCCGGCTCTGCAGGGTAAAGCACCTCCAGCCGTGTGAAGCACAGGATGGCTTGATGAAGAATCGCTTCTCGGATAATAACGCTAACCTGATCTTCAAAGCTCGCAGCATGCAGCTGCACATCAGCAAGATCTACCAATAGCAGCGGCTTATGGAAGGAGCGGCTGAGATGCTTCACGTGCAGCTTTTTGCCAGAACCAGCATTCCCCCAGAGATGGAAGGCAAGCCGTTTGCGTTCAGCTGCAGGCGCTTGATACATGTCAGTAATGAATCCGTGTAATTGCTGCTGGAAATCCTCCTGCACCAGCAATGGGGAGATCTCATCATCTGGGTAGATCATCTCGACAGCTGGCTTAAGTTTTGGATCTAGCTCCCCTGAATCCAGTAGGAAGGTCACAATCCGTTTATCCAGCTGTAAGGGTCTAGATAACAGCGTCTGACCACTGGCGACCAATGTGTCTGGGTGCAGCACATAGCGAGCCAATCTACCGTCAGGTGCCATAAAAGTCGTACGAGCAGCCCTCATGTCCTCCGGACTTGAACAAGCAATTTGCAGCGCTAAGCTAATATTTGGCGTTTTGCTAGTTAGATCGTCTAATAGAAAGCCAAAAATCCGTTCATATTTCCGATCTAATTCCACAGCAAGCCCCAGCATGACGATGCGTTCTTCTATAGATGAGAAGCCGAAGACTCTCGATAAATAAGCCAACGGCAGAAATGTGCCCCCCTTGCGGCTTTCTGCAAGGCGACTTACAATGGCACTCTCAAGCTGCTCTATCATACTGAGTACGTCTTGTTCATCCTCATCTATCTCTTCTTCACTGCCAAAGCCGCCAATGAGACGAATAAATTCATCCTCCGATACAAACATCCCGCGGAATGAATCTGTTTGCGGATCAGGTGTAAGCTTTTGACGTCGCTTATAGAGAAGCTCCAGCTTCTTATCTAGCAGTTGAAGCTCGTCCTTATAATGTTCCCACGCATGCACATACCCTAGAGCTGTCATAGGCCTCTCCAATGACTATATATTTTTTTTCAAAACAAATCGTTTAACATCATTAATAGCTTGCGTAAAGAGGGGGTTATTCTTTACAATATCAGGATAAGGCACAAATCATTTCGACATCTACTGCCCTGAAAGGAAAGTGGCCACCTTCTGATGGAACAATTTCCAACACATGATCCGACTTGGAATCGAAAACTCATTCTAACGTTATGGTGGATCCTCATTATTTATGAAGTAGCTGCTACGATTGCTCTATGCTTTGAAATTAATGAGCAGCCGTCGGATTGGTTTAATAGCTTTGTGCGTTTTCAGCTTTTCCCTACAATATTACTGCTTCTTCTTATGGGTGTAGGCTATTTGTCGATGCACTATTTGAAGAACTATAGTGAGTTTATCATGATCATATGGACTATGACCATGGTTAGTATATTCATCCTTTGCATTCCAGAAATGACACGCAGCTTTGAGCTGCTCTGCATGCCAATTTTATTAGCCTCGGTTTATTTTCATAAAAAATATGTTATTTTCGCCTACAGTCTCGGTGTTGTTTGTTTATTGATTCTAATATCTATTCAAAACTTACAAGAACAAACAACGAACCCTTACGAAGTTATCGCCTCGCTTACCATCTTGACGTCAACTTTTATTCTTTGTTTTACCGTTATGAGCCGTGGACTCGACCTGCTCGCCAAGCTTAAACACTCCGTCATACGCGAGCAAGATCTGCTGATTCGTAACGTCATGATTGATCGTCTTTCCAAGGTTGATGCGCTTACCGAGTTGTTTAATCACCGTTCTTTTCAAGAGCATACGGACCACCTCATTTCACATATGCCACATGATACACCCTTAGTACTTGCCTTGATGGACATCGATAATTTCAAACTCATTAATGATAATTATGGACATTGGGTTGGCGATGTTGTTCTCAAAACAATTGGCTCCATTCTTAAAGAAGTGCTTGGTCCAGATGATATGTCCTTTCGATATGGCGGCGAGGAGTTTGCCGTATTGTTCGTTGGGAAATCGCATCAAGATGTACTAGCCATTTGCGAAAAAATTATGGAATCGATACGCGACACGGTCATCCCTGAAATGCCTGATCAGAAACTGACGATGAGCATTGGACTTGCAACCTATAATCGGAATACGATGAAAAAGGCTTGGTTCCAGCTTGTCGACGAATGCTTGTACACAGCCAAACGCAACGGCAAGAACCGCATACATGTACATGCTGCGGACATTCAAATACCTATAGCCGAGTAACCTTTACAACCAGGAGCAAAGTGCTGCTGGTTTTTTCATTTGAGCTGTCGTGGAAAAAAGTGTTAAGCCTCATACATGAATTGGTTGCTTTAGGAAAACACTAACCAAAATCAAATGAGGTGATAATCATGTGTCATTCTATAGCCGTTCTGGCTGATGTTCACGAAGTTATGAAGCAATTCCGCGTCGATCGGCTCTTATCCTACAGTTCCAATCGGTATGAGGTGCGCCCAACTGAATCTGTATCTGCCGTGATGATCAATCGCAAGGGAGAACGTATATTAGATGAATTCCGCTGGGGTTTGATGCCTTTCTGGGCKAAGGATGCTGTATGCGGTGATCGCAATTCCATTTTCTCCAATATCGTGTTCGAGCGCATCGTCAAAAAACAACGTTGTGTCATCCCCTGCAGCAGTTTCTACGTGGGGCGAACCGAAGGTAAGGAGACGGAGTGGATTCGTTTCAAAATGCGGAGCGGCACGTTCGGCATTGCTGGGCTATACGACATTTGGCAAGCCCCTTCAGGTGGAGAGGAACTTCGCACGTGCATGATGCTTATGACGGAATCCAATTCCGTTGTCTCGCCGTACCACACAAGCATGCCGGCTATTCTTGATGAGGAACAGATGGAGAAGTGGCTGCAGCCCGACCAGAGGGATAGTCGCCAGTTAAGATCCTATCTACAACCTATCGATGAGATGCGGATGGTCGCAAACATTCTCTCTTCCCCAGCTGAGAAGCTGGAGATAGGTTCCGATGTCAGTATTTTTGTATGATAAAAGGACTTGCGCTTACGCGCAAGTCCTTTTATTTCTTCGGTACAGGCGGCAATGCGCCGCCTTCCCCTATAATACGTACGCCATCTGCACAAACGCCGTAAGACTCCCAACGGCATGTCGCACAGAGATTGCTGATGTCTGCTGGCTTTACTTCAAGAGCAACTTGACCGCAAATGACGGACCAAGTACGCTCCATCCCCACCTCCAAGCCAAGCTTAGCAACAATCTCCGCATCTCGCTGGTACACCGTCCGATTCTCGCAATGGGCAACTTGATCCTGCGGAAACGCAGCGCACAGATCATCAGGTCCAAGCACAACGCGAATCATCGTCTCAGGCTCTGTGCGCAGCTGCTCATAGACCGTCGTCATATTTTCACAAAATGCTGGGGAATACCCCATACCTCGGTAGCCTAACAAACAGAGCAAGTGATGTCCGCGAAGTTCGATCATACGTTGTTAACCTTAGGCACACGATACAAGCCGTATCCAGCCATCGGAATGGCAGGTTCTTTATCCTCAATAAGACCGTCCCCTTTGGAGTGCAAGGCGACATCAATGAGCCACTTCGTGAAATCTGCCACTGGCATAGAAGCCATTTCTTCGAGGCTATAAAAGCCTGCCGCATCTACCTCGACGCCATCCGGCTGAGGGGTTCCGCTAATGTAGGACATTTCGAAGGCAATGTACACGTTATGTATGCTTCTCGGCAGATCGCGCACAGCAACCAGTCGTGAGACGGATGCTTCGACGCCTGATTCTTCCATAACTTCTCGCACAATCGTATCTTGAATCAATTCATGCTGCTCAATATAGCCACCAGGGTTCGTCCAACGGCCTTTCCCTGGCTCTTGTGCTCTGCGCACAAGTAATATTTTCTCATCCTTCATCACAAGTGCTCCGACACCGATGCTATAGTTGCCCCAATGAACAAAACTACATTCTGGCGCTGTGCAGGCCCGTCTCTCCGTTCCATCCACATCACGCGTTTCCATGGCAGCTCCGCAGCTACTGCAAAATTTGACTTCCATCTGTCTCAGCTCCCTTGGTCTTCATCGTCTACTCATCTATATGCAAGGATACTGCGAAAGATGGACAATAGGCAACCCTATATTGCATGATCTGAATTCACGAAATTGAGAAAACCTCCCCTCAACGGGAAAGGCTCCTTATCGTTTATCACTATTATGATGCTTATGAAATCTTATAAGAACCTGCGGATTAATTCGGCTAATTCATCTGCAACGTAGCTAGTTCCGGAATCTAGGTGATTGCGGTCGAATCGTACCCTTACAAACCTTTCATCCGTACCCGTTGCTTCGGCAAATAGGCCGGCTAACCCGCGCGCTTTGCGATCGATCTGCAACAGCAAGTCGACGCCGTCCTCGTCCGGGAAGAAGATGATTTCCAATTCATCCAGTTGGCCTCGGAATTGCATGGTGGGGACAAATTCGAATTCTTGAACGAAAGGTACTCCATTCTCTCTACCAATAGATGGCGCATATTCGCATGACACCTCACGGAGTCGGAACCCGAGTTCATTGACAGCCTCGAGTACAACCTCGGAATGTGGATGTGGTCTTACTTGAAGCTGATCTTGATCCTTCGGATCAATCGCTTCTTTAATATCAAGTCCCGTTTGTATCCACACAGGGGTTCTTCCCAAAGTTGCTGGCGTATTGTTAGGGAGCTGGAACGAGACAGGTAACTCATAGACCTGCTCTGCCTGGGCGGTAAATCCCCCTGTAAGCTGGAACTTAGCCACAGGAGCTTCTATTTGGATCTTCGTATCGTTCTGCTCCTTCAGGTAACGCGTCATAACGAAGGCGTACACATCAGTGATTTGCTGATCAACGCGCCCACCTTGAATCCTAACGACGCCACTGATCATTTCCCCGGCATTCACCGTATCTTGATGGAGCATGAGATCTACTTGGGCCGCGCCGATCCCGACGCTCGCGAGCATGCGCTTGTATATGGACATGTGTAAATTTCCTCCTTGTCATTCATATACTCATGATACGATATGAGGCCCAAGTGGTTTCATATGTTTAAGTCAAAAATGGTTACAACTGGTTAATTTATCCTTTTCAACTACCACGAATTGGGGCTTGTAATTCCGTTTTGTGGTATCCTAATTACATCATTTCGACAGGTGCTCTTCTTTCGTCCAAGCTTCAAACATAAGCTCGCGTGAAGCATCCATTACACGGTTGATCACAATCTCACGGTCACCGACTTGTGCTGCGGTTTTGTTTATTTCATTAATTTGACTCATGTCTAATCCCTCCAAAAATGAATAGGTTTGAAATATTTTCGCTAACTGTAGTATAAATCATTACGTAACGTAAGGTTCAAGCACTAATCTAAAATTGTTCTTATCGTGGAAAATCTATGATTATTTATGCAATTTTGGGCTTACTAATAGGATTATGCATGTCAATTTAGGGAGGAATACCATGGAAGTTTTCGCAGAGTTTTTAGGGCGTATCGATAATCCGCAACATCGGGATCGAACGGAGGAAGTTTTAACTTGGGTAGCCAAGAAGTTCCCGAATTTGGAGTCAAAAATCGCGTGGAATCAACCAATGTTCACCGACCACGGCACATTTATTATTGGGTTTAGCGTAGCCAAACCTCATTTGGCTATTGCGCCTGAAAAGGCGGGGATTATTCAGTTCACGGATGATATTGTACAAGCTGGCTACGATCACACGAAGGAATTGGTGCGTATCAAGTGGAATAGTCCAGTTGATTATTCCTTACTTGAGAAAATGATCGCGTTTAATGTGGCAGATAAGGCAGATTGTTCAACTTTTTGGCGGAAATAGTACCATTCTGCATTCACTAAGTGCGAGCTTGGATGTTCAAAGATGCAAAAGGGCATCTTTTCCCGGAGGAAACGGTTGAACATGGGCGAATTGATGCAAAAAGGCAACCTTTTGGACCGAAAAGGTACCCAATTGTCGATTGACAGCAGAAATTGATGCCTATTTGCACTTATTTCAGATAGAGTGGCTAACTCGAGATAAAAGGTTGTATTATTGCATTTCTCTAGTTTCACAGCTGTGTTCATGGCGCGAGTTTGGTGATTTAGAGGCTGTGTGGAACGGGGTGGGATAGCGGTTGGATTGGGGTTGGAGTAGATTGGGGTCGGGGTTGCGGCTGGTTCTGGGACTCGTTCTGGAGTCAGAATCGAGATTAGATGATAAAAATGACAAAAAGAGGCCCCGCCACATACATGGCTTAGGGGCCTTTCCCTGTCGTGCTCTTCACAATTCGCACGCTACTTAAACCAAAAACATCGCCACGATCGTTGTCACCGCTAAGCCGATGAGCACGGGCTTCAGATTCCGTCTCGCGAGCTCGAACGGACTTACGCCGCAGATCGCCGCGGCTGGGATGAGCGCCCACGGGATCAAGGTCCCGCCGCCGACCCAGATGGCGGCCACTTGCCCGAGCGCGGTCAGCACCGCTGCACCAGAGCCAATGGCGGTCGCGAACAGCTGCGCGATGGAGCCCGCCAAGGAAATACCCGAGAAGCCGGAGCCATCGAGGCCGGTAATGGCGCCGACGACGGTTAGCGTCACGGCACCAATGGCTCCATTGAGCGGCACGACACCTGCGAGTGCCACGCCAAGATCGTTCACGATTCCGTGTGAACCTTCTGGCAGTATTTTGCCGAAAAGATCCGTAATCGCGGAGTCACCCAGATAGAAAAAGGCTGCAATCGGAATGACAGGTCCGAAGACTTTGAAGCCGAAAACAAAGCCTTCTATTAAATAGGAAGTGATTTTCTCCACACCCGCATTGCGGTGAGCGATTAAAGTGACTGCGATTAAGATAAACACCGCTGTACCACCCACGAGAGCGGTTGCATCACCACCTTGCAAATTCAAGACAAACATGGCAATAACATCTAGAGCGAACAGCACAGGGATTGCGATAGCTAGCGTCCGCTTTAAGCGCTCTCCGATCAGCAATTTGCTCTCTTCGTCAACAGGAACAAGCCCGCCGCTTTCCTCTAATCGGCTATCGATGAGCCCGCTGAGCCATTTACCGTTCTTCATATCGCGCCGCATCAGCCAAAAAGCTGTGATCGTCGTAACAAGTCCCATCACAATGACGAGCGGAATGCTCGCTTCCATGACAGAAGCAACTGGCAAACCGGCTGCATCCGCTGTCAATTTAGGCGCCCCTTGAATAATGTAATCCCCCGATAGTGCAATCCMGTGTCCGAAGAGATTCATTGCCATCGCAGCACCGAGTGCCGGCAAGCCAACGCGAACAGCGACGGGCAACAGCACAGCACCAATCAGAGCTACCCCAGGTGAAGGCCAAAAAAACCAGGATGTCACCATCATAATGATGCCGATACCCCAGAAGGCTAATGCTGGCGTTCTCAGAAATTTGGTCAGCGGGGCCACCATTGTTTCATTAATACCCGTGCGAATTAAGACGCGGCTCATGGCCACGATAATGGAGATAATCATAATCGTCCCCATTAACTCTTTGGTTGCATAAATAAAGCTATTAAACACACCCGATACAGAGCCGCTCAACGTTTCCGTTGCTAACAACCCTAATGTAAAAATCCCCACTACACAAATCATCGTCGTGTCTCTACGTTTAATAAGAAGCGTAAGAATGAAACCAATGAACACTAAATAGACCCAATGAATCGGTAAAAGTTGAATATCCATCCTGCACCACACACCCTCTCAGCCCAAGCAGCAATTGGTGCTACATTCTATGCTCGGCTAGGCGTAGGCGTTCGTCTAAATTCGGGCATTTTGCCACCTTGTGGTACAATAGAAGGAACTATTTTAATGAGGTAAGGGGATCATACATTCATGGCAAGGAATCAACGTTTACATACGGATTCAGATTTCCAGGAGGTCATTGACCGACAGGGTGTTGTTCGGATTTTTAAAGATGACCATATTGTCGATTCCAATGCGGTTGTTCTACGCTTCAGTGATACGACAGTCGTTGTGCAAACGCGCGTCAGCGATTTGACCTATTATGATCGGGCAGCTTGTGAGTTTTTTGAGATGAAAAAAAGATAGGACTCTGTTGGGAACAAAAAAGAAGCCGCTTCAATGCGGCTCCCAGCTATTGTTTTACTTTTTATGATATAACTTCATTCGCCACATCAAATCATCTTCTGACATGTACGCCGTCCCTGCGTGGATTCTATAAATCTCATTACTTCCTTTGGTATTGATCCCCTCTTTGGTCGTAAAGAAAAGTTCAATGCCTAATTCCTTTCCTACCCCAATGACCGTTTCATTATAGGCACCAAAAGGAAAGGCAAGTAGACGATACTGCGGTCCTAACTCTTCCTCGATACGGTTTTCAGCCTTTAACAGATCCTGTTTAATTCTCTTTCGATACTCATCTTCCGTTTCAATTCTTTTTTCATTTTCCAAATAAATCGGATTTGTAAGCATTGGCATCAGTGTATTCCCAGAACCCGCCTTGACTTTGTCATGATGATCGTACGTATGAGAGTAAAAACTCATCCCGTTCTGCTTCATTTCTCTCATCTGATCCCATGTTAGACGCGGTGCCTTAGGGTGATCTATAGAATCAACAACGATAAATTTAGTAGCATGGAAACCAAAGTTAAGTAGTTCAGGATACGCGTGAGTGTAAAAGGATTCATAGCCATCATCAAACGTGATGACAACCGCATTTTGGGGAACCTTAGCCTCACCCTTCATAAAATGCAGAAAATGTTCCATGGAGATGACATTGTAATCTTCTTTCTTCAACCTTTGCAGGTGACTTCTAAACCTTTTTGGAGAAATTGTAATCCCGTTCTCTTTTTCATCAATGTGATGATAGGCGAGTACGATGACTTTGTCGGTATAATGAACCTTTTGTTTACTATAATCTGCTTGGTCAAAAGCTAGTGCATTTACTTGACGCTGCCCCGATTGTTGCGTTTCGAGTTCTAGCTGTTGTGCGAATTGTTTTACCTCTTGTTTTGCTTCTTGCTTTACTTCTAGTTCCTGTTCAGCAACTGGTTCTGCTAGCTGTTCATAAGAAGGCACATGTTGTTCTTCTCTCATTGCTTGTTCTGGTGTTATGGTCTGCTCGAAAGACTTCGGCAACGACATTGGCAATACAACATAGAGGCACAATAAAACGCTAGAAATTAAAAGAACAGTAAACGCCAAATTCGTTGGATTTCCCAATTTTAGTCTATTCATGCTGACAACAACCCCATAGATGAGATGATAATAAATTAGGCAAATAGTATCATGAAAACGCTTTCCTGTAAACTATTTATTACACCACTTCCTCTTATTATCAGGTCAGTTGCATAGCCGAAAGCTTTACAAAGTTATAGCCTAATTTACGCAGCTGCGGAATCGCTTTGATGACACCCTCAGCGGTATCCTTCTCGGGATGATTCATGTGCGCAAGGACGATGGACCCGCTCGGAGCCTTCGATATAGCGTTGTACACTTGCTCCGTGTTATACGTCGCTCCAGCATCCCCAAGTACGGAGTATCCCGCTAGCTCGAACCCTAAATCATGCGCAACTGATACCGCGACCTCATCGTAAAATGCCGTACCCGATCGAAAAAATAGGGGCCTTTTCCCTGTCAGCTTCTCTATCTGATCCGCATTGTCATTCATTTCATGAATGACTTCTTTGACGCTCTTCGTTCCCGCAATTCCATAAGCCAGCTTGCCGTTCACAGATAAGGGGCGGTGTTCAGTGCCATGATTTTCGATCTCAAACAGAGGGTTCGATGCCAAATCTTGAAAGGTTGACGGATTCGCAGCAATCCATCTTGCATTGATGAATAACGTAGCTGGAATCTGCTCCTGAATCAAATACTGGATCAACTTCTCATCATAGCCACTGCCTTCCTTCCCGCCGCAGGCATCAAAGGTAAGAGCAATCACTTTGTCCTTCGTATGTAAGCGTGTTTTCACACCAGGGACACGCTCCCCCCACTTCGTTGGTATCACAGAAGCATAACGAGCGATCAATGATTGTTCCACTGACGTGAAGGTTGGGACAGGAGGTGCGGCTGTTGGTGCAAGCGTTGGTGTTGGTGTTGGTGTTGGTGTTGATGTTGATGTTGGTGTTGATGTTGATGTTGGTGTTGATGTTGGTGTTGGTGTTGGTGTTGGTGTTGGTGTTGATGTTGGTGTTCCTATAGATGTAGATGTAGAATCAATCACCGTTTCCACTTCTGCAGCACGCTGCTCCACCTCACATCCTGCAAACGCTACCATCGCACTTATAAAGAAAAGGAGGCACATCGTGCGCCCCCTCATTTATGTTTCCGCCAGTCTAATTTACTTTTCTCCAGCTGATAGGCAAAATCGTTCTCAAGACGTTTCTCTTCCGCCTTGCGAGCAGCCTCTACCCTGGCTCTTTCTGCATCCTTCTTCGCTTGCTCTTCCGCTTTCATCGCGTCAGCCTGGGCTTTGAGCCCTTCCAGTATTTCCGGACGCAGCAGATCCTTCAGCGTTGCAGGTTTATCTTGCACGCTAGCCGCAGCTGGCGTAATCTTTGCTTTCTTTTTCACCATAATAAGGTCACCTCGTCTACAAGTTCTCCCTATTATTGTACACTTCTATTGATGTAAATGATACGGCACTGTTGCAACAACGATATCCTTATCGGCTTGAAGCTTCGAACGAATCCGCGCCGCAGATTGATTATGGAGCAGACGGTGCCACCATTTCTTCGGCATGAATTGCGGGAGAATAACCATGATCGACTGCTTCTCCGACATATGCGTGTCGATGCGATCAATGAATTCAGCCAGCGGCTTCAGAATCGTTCTGTAGCGTGATTTGAACACTACGAGTCGAACACCTGGATCCCAGATCTGCCACTTCTCCTGCATCGATTCTTCGTCCTCATCCGAGAAGGAGACATAGAACGCGATGACGTTAGGCGAGAGCGATTTGGCATAGTTCAGGGTCTGCTCTACCGCTTTGTGAATCCCAGCCACAGGTACGATAATGACCGGCTCTTTGGTACACACACGGTCTTGTGTGATATCAATCCGCAGCTGTTTGGCTACGTCGTCGTAATGGTGACTAATTTTCGTAATGAGCCAGAGGAGGATCGGTGTAATGATAATGACAATCCAAGCACCCTCGCTAAATTTGGTAACGGAGAAAATGATAAGAACCGCAAGGGAGACAATACCACCCAGGCCGTTAATGATCAACTTCCCGATCCAGCCAGATACCCGCTCTTTGAGCCATTTACGAACCAACCCCGTCTGAGCAAGTGTAAAAGATAAAAATACGCCAATCGCATAAAGCGGAATAAGTGCATCGGTTTTACCTTTAAAGCCAATCAATAACAGGCTGGCTAATACGCCTAGCGTAATAATGCCATAGTGATACGAAAGCCGATCCCCACGGAAGGAGAACATGCGCGGGAAGTTTTTGTCTTGGGCCATGATGGACGCCAAGATCGGGAAGCCATTGAAGCTTGTATTCGCAGCGAGCACCAAGATTAGCATTGTCGCGATTTGCGTCGCGTAGTACATCACACCTCGGCCAAAGGCTTGCTCCGTTACCATCGAAAGAACCGATGTATGACCGTTATGATCCGGTGCCACCCCATACCCTAAGGCAATCAGCGTTACACCACCGAACACGATGGCCAACAGACCGCCTAGTGAGAGGAGTGTTCGTTTGGCATTTTTGACAGATGGCGTTCTAAAATGCGGCACGGCATCGGAGATCGCTTCGATCCCCGTTACAGCTGAACAACCGGACGAGAACGCTTTGAGAAGTACGAACAAGGTTAATGAGTTCGTTGCTGCGCTTGGTGCGAATTCGATCGCATGTGTATTCATAGATCCTGTCAGTAAATCGAAAATACCTTTACCCACTAACAAAAGGATACAAAGAATAAAAAAGTACGTTGGAATCGCGAATACCGTTCCTGATTCGGAAGTACCTCGCAAGTTCAGCCAGACCATAATCCAAACCAGTAAGATGGTCAGCGGAACAATGTACGGTACAGCCGATGGAAATGCCGAGGTAATCGCCTGGACACCAGCCGATATCGAAACGGCTACGGTTAAGGTATAGTCGATTAGCAGAGAGACACCGGTAAGACGTCCCCACACCATGCCTAAATTTTCTTTCGTCACCATATAGGCGCCGCCGCCCATCGGGTACGCTTCGATCACTTGTCTATAGCTCAACACGAGCAGTAGAATCAAAGCAATAATCGAAACCGCAATCGGCAATGAGAAGGCAAAAGCTGCAACCCCCACTGTCGCGAGCTCTAACAGAATTTGCTCCGTCCCATACGATACGGATGATAAGGCATCTGACGACAAGATAGGGAGGGCTTTCCAGACAGGCATTTTCTCCGACTCAATCTCACTCGACTTTAGCGGCTTACCGAACACAATTTTTTTCAATGAATCACTTGTCATTTCGCCGTTGTTCCTCCAATTAAAGCCATATCAATACTATATTTTTGAAAAATGGACGCAAAAAAACACAAGGATCGACCTTGTGTTTTGAACACACGTTCTCCTTTCTCACGTTCGCTTACGAGGTTAGCTGCCGGGTTCGGGCCGCGAGAAATCTGCCCTAAAAGGTACTGAATCCGTACCGTTATTCACCCCATGTTACTCGTGGTTCCCCCGCTTTTCTTAAAAGAAAATTAAGCGAAATATTCAACTGTTCATGTACGTGTTGAATACTACTCTCTTCTACCAACATAGTAAAGGAGGGAAAAAACGTAAAAAGCACTCTCCGACCTCACGTTTCACCCGATAATTCGCTTACAATTACCTGATTCGTTGATTATCTTCCATTCTCGTAGGTAATCAGGGTATTTTAACTTATTAACAAGGTTTCAGTCCGTCAAAGTTACTGGTTCGTGCGAACATTCTGTTGGATGAACCGCTTCCTTTAAATAATCGTGTAATTCACCCAATCCACGCGAGTTCCGCCCATTTTGTCAAAAAACTGTTGTGCACGATGATTGTCAGGCGCGGTGATCCATGACATGAAGGCATAGCCGTTTTCCTTGGAGTAGATTTGGCACTTCTGGAACAAGTCTTCTTCTGCTGCGGTCCCCCGGTAAGACTCGAGAAGGAAGAGGTCATTCATGATCGTAATGGGATTTGCCTTCATCGTACTCCAAGAAAAATACAGGGTCGCAAAGCCTACGAGCTCTCCCTCTTGGTCGACAACAAACTGTATACCGCCTTGTTCCTGAAGCAAGTTACTAATCAGTCGATGAATATCAGTTCTTAACGGCTGTGGCTTCTTATAAAAGCCTACAATATAGACATACATCAACTCTGTTAATACCTCCAAATCTTCAATTTCCACTTTTCTTATCACGTGTCCCATCGTATTCCTCCATGTGTTTTATGAATGATAATACAATTATATGTATAAATATTCAACCCTTTACTGATTTAATACAGGCCAATTCATTGACACACCCTACCCGCCATGATAAACTGTCACAAAATATATTATAGTTTAGATCGGAAGGTGTACCATGTCAGACAACGCAACCTCTTCAGCTCAAGGAACAACACATGCTCAACCTGAGATGCCTGGCCGCTTACGAGAAACGCCTGTCTCATGGTTGCTCTGTTTTACGATTGTACTTGTCATCATGAACACGATGATGTTCAATCTGGCTCTGCCCAAAATTTCCGTACAATTCGAGCTCAGTCCTTCAACGGCATCGTGGATTGTTACGGGGTATTCAATCATTTTCGCCATCGCATCGATCACCTACAGCCGCTTGTCCGACTTCGTGCCTATTCGCAGGCTTTACGTCATTGCCCTGCTCTCGCTAGGCGGCGCCTCCATTCTAGGGTTGTTCACGGACAGCTTCGGACTGTTGCTGTTTACGCGGTTGATTCAAGCATCCGGCGCAGGTGCGATCCCTTCGCTTGGTATCGTACTCGTAACCCGCTACATTCCGTTGTCTCGTAGAGGCAGAGCCATGTCGCTCATCCTTTCCGCAGCTTCACTTGGCTTGGGACTAGGCCCCGTCGCAGGGGGATCCATCGTTCAGTATTTGGGCTGGCATTTCCTGTTCGTCATTACAGCGGTCACGCTGCTGCTTATTCCTATCTTTCTCATCCTGCTGCCAAAAGAAAAACCAGAAAGCGGCTCGTTCGATTTCATCGGTGCTCTGCTCCTCGGGATTGGGACGACGGGGTTGCTGCTCTTCCTTACGTCTAAGAGTCTGATCGCACTCCTAGCAGGCGTCATTGCGATTGCCCTATTCACTCTGCGCATTCGCCGAGCCTCACAACCGTTCGTGCAGCCTGCCCTATTCGGCGACAGACCCTATATGGCGCTCAGCGCAATCGGCGTGTTTTCCTATATGATCAGCTTTGGCTTCTTGTTCCTTGCGCCACAGATGCTTGCGCGGGTTTTCGGTTTAGCTCCGCTTACTTCGGGACTATTGCTCTTCCCTGGCGCTTTGTTGGCTATGCTCGTCTCCAACCGTGTGGGTCGCATCATTGACCGCTATGGGAATACGGCGTTACTCCGCTACGTACCATGGTTGATGCTAGTTTCAACCGTAGGGCTTGCCCTGACTGCAAGCTATTCCTCTTACTGGATTGCTGCACTCTACATCCTAGTCAGCATCAGCTTTACGACACTTTCCAGCGCTGTATCCAATGAGCTCTCCCGGCAATTGACCACAGATCGCATCGGCTCGGGCATGGGCTTGTTCCAATTGCTGCAATTTTTTAGTGGCGCGTTCGCCGTTGCGCTCTCGGGGAGCGCACTGGTCTGGCAGAAAGCCCTGCCGCTTGAACGTGCTTTTGACAACCTCATCTGGGGGATGGCGGTGGTTGCGCTTATAACGATAGGAAGCTCGATTCTATACAGAAGCTATGCAAAAAAGAGGCTTACGGGACTCGTCACAACGGATTCGGTAGGAAGCCCAGTTGTGGCTGCAACCGCAACTGAATAAAAGCATAAACGCGCACCGATACGTTATCGGTGCGCGTTTTTAATCATATGACCATGCCATCCCATGCGACCGTAATCGGACATGGGAATTGCTGTTCCTGAATCCAGCCTACTAGATCTGCATGTGTAGAGGTAAAGTGGTTAATATGGGTAAGATAAATGCGAGAGTTAGCATGTAAAGTCCCTTGCTCTAACAGTTTGCGAAATAATTCCATACAGCTAAAGGCGTCCAAATGGCCGTTTGGATGGAGGCCCCTACCACTAGTTAGCCCAAAAGTGCATTCACTAATCAACACATCAAGGGAAACATTTTCAAGCAGCTTGAACGTTTCCGGCAAGTACCAGCCTGTATCCACGCCGTAGTAAAGCTTCTGACCATCCTCATTCTGAATCAGATAGTTCGCACAGCTTTCCCCCATATTGCCGATGTGATTCCCGCGATGCGGCGTTACTTTCATACCGCAAATGGTAACGGGTTGGTTAAACTCAAGCTTATGGAAAGCCACTACGCCGCGCGCTTCCAAATCAGAAGTCATGCCTTTCATGATTGGTCGGCTTTGACGATAGAATTCCACGATTTCGTAGGCTTGATCTGTAAAGTAGAAATGCAGCGGCTCCTTCAATCGTTCTATCGACATATTTCGAACATTCATCATCATATAATTGAAATGGTCTTCATGGGTATGACTCACTAAGACATGCTGAAGCTTGGTAAAGTCGCCATATTCGATTGCTTGTTGAAAAGAATCCGCGCCCAAATCAATACATATCCCCTCATTGATTCGGAACATCGAACGTCGGCGAATCTCTGTTCCTCCTACCTTGCGTGCATGACTGCAAACAGAGCAGAAACAGAATGGGTTCGGTATGCCTTCGGCTGCGCTTGTGCCGTAAAACCTCATGGTTTGTCCCTCCTCCTATACACTGATTACTTCTGATTCCAGCGGTTATACGCTGCTTGATAGATCGCCAGATATTTATCAAGCTGCATTTTATTTAACGTGCTTACATATTTATCCCATTCGCTAAGCGGTTTAGCGCCAGTAATAAATTTAACAATATTCTCATCTGCATAAGCTTCGATATCCGTTGCATATGAGCTTAATTCGATATTCTCTTTTTCGGTAAAAGTAGGAATCATCAACTTCGCGTCAGGCACCAAGTTAGGACGAATGACATCTTTATTCGCAATCATTTCTGGTAGAACAGCAGCACTTTGGTCAACCTTTTGCGTCACACGCTGTGGAATGCCACCACCTTGGAAAATCGTATATTCCGAGAGCGCCTCATCCACTGTGAGTCCGTTCGGATTTTTGGCAAATTCGTCTTTCAGCTTATAAAATCCATCACTGCCGATCGTATACGTAACGCCTTCGATACCAAGTCGAGCCAGAGCCGTCCCTTCTTCACTCAGGAAATAATCTCCCCAGCGCAGTGTTGCTGCTGGGTTCGGGTTTTTGCTCGTAATCACGAATGAACCTAAATCCCGAACTTTCGGGGAGATGCCCGTCCAATACACTTTGCCGTCGATCCCTTTTAGGAGAGGGTTCTGCACGTAATTATTCCGATTTTTGCCCATCCACAAATTGTTGTTGCCCTTCGCTACATAGCCGACACGCTCATCATCAACCTTCGCGATCTCCTGCTTCATATCCTGCGATAAAATTTCTTTATCGATTAAACCTTCCTGCCAGAGCTTATTAAAGAAGGTAATCATGTCTTTAAAGGTATTGTCCGTTGCGATATAACGAACTTTGCCCCCGTTATCAACATCCATGAAAGGTGCGATGATCCCGGAATTCGCTCCGAATCCCCAGCTGCCATAGAACGATTTAATAAATTGATCACCGTAGTTCTTATTGCCCTCTTTGTACCCTGAGATCGGAACTTCATCTGCTTTGCCATTCCCGTTAGGGTCCTGTTCCTTAAAAGCTTTCAACACCTTATAAAATTCGTCCGTTGTTGTCGGCATTTGAAGCCCAAGCTTGTCCAGCCACTTCTTATTGATCCACGAGGAAGAGATACGTCCATCTGCTTCGCTAATATTCGGAAGCGAGTAAATATGGCCGTCAGCTGAAGTAATCGATTTGCGAATCCCATCATTTTCTTTCATAAGCGCTGCCAGATTCGGCGCATAGCCCGCCTCAATCAAAGGATCCAACGGGATAATCTGACCTGCTGCTGCGTAAGAAGTAATCAATTGCGGCGACAAATTCGCCCGCATAACAAAGTCCGGAAGATCATTGGAGGCAAACATCAAATTTCTGCGCTCATCAAACGCATTTTGCGGTACCGTATCCCATTTAATGATGACATTGGATTTCGCTTCATAATTTTTCAATCCTTTATGCTCGTTCCAATCCTTGACCAACTCATATTTGGAGACAAGCCCTTTCAATTGAACTGGCTCCTTTGCAATTGGCATACCTGTTTTATTGATATTCGCCTCTTTATTCGCTGCACCAGTTGTAACAGGCTCTGCACCTTTATCCTTATCGCTGCAAGCGCTTAGTACTGGAATTGACGTGATCAGCATGGCAGCTGTCAGCAAGACTAATTTTCTTTTCATATTCGTTAGTCATCTCCTCAATTTATTTATCACATTAACCTTTAAGAGCACCAATCATCATCCCTTTAACGAAATACTTTTGAAGGAAGGGATACAACATAAGAATCGGTCCGCTGGATACGATAATAACAGCATATTTGACACCTTCAGCAACTAGAAATTTGCTTGTATCCATCTCGATCGAATCCATCATCACGTTATCAGACTGATTCATAACTAGAATTTCCCGCAAGAAGAGCTGCAATGGATACAGCGAACGTTCTTTCAAATATATCATCGCCTCGAAATAGGAATTCCAATGATACACGGCATAGAACAAGACAAGAACAGCCATGATCGGTGCACTTAGGGGCAGCACAATGGAGAAAAACGATCGGATGTTGCCGCTGCCATCCATATAGGCCGATTCATAGAGTTGCTCATCAATGTTGGTTTCCAAGAACGTACGAGCTACAATCATATTGTATACACTGATCGCCGTTGGCAATATTAATGCCCACATCGAATTATAAAGTCCCAAATTCTTAACAAGCAGGTACATGGGGATCATGCCGCTGCTGAAAAACATCGTAATGGTGAAGAATATCATAAGCCCGCGACGCCAAGGGAAATTTTTGCGTGACAGCGGATAAGCGCCCATCATAGTCAGTGAAATATTGACTAACGTTCCTATGGTCGTATAGATCAGCGTATTTCGATAGCCAATCCATATTTCCGTATTCGTAAATACCCGTCGATAGGCTTCCACATTGAATCCGCTCGGGATCAATCCTATCTTGCCCGCGATCACCAGTTTAGGATCACTGAATGAGGCACTAACGACATAGATCAGCGGGTAAAGCACAATTAACACCAGAATCCCGATAAGTACATAAGTAATCGCCAGAAAGATCCGATCTCCGTTAGACTCTCGAATTTTGTGGGAAACGACCTCCATGTTCACCTCTCCTTTTAGAACAGACTGCTGCTGCTATATCGTTTGGCAATCTTGTTGGCCGCAAGCAGCAAAATGATGTTGATGACATTGTTAAAGAGGCCCACAGCGGTAGAGAATCCATAATCCATATTGATTAGCCCCGTCTTGTAAGCGTAAGTGGAAATGACCTCTGAGGTTTCCATGTTCAAGCTATTTTGCATAAGAAGAATACGCTCGTAGCTGAGAGTCATCATTTTCCCCATGAGCAAAATAAATTGAATGACAATGACTGGCATAATACACGGCAGATTCACATGAATCATCCGCTTCCACCGACTAGCCCCATCGATTTGCGCTGATTCATGCAGCTGGGGATCTACAGCCGCTAACGCAGCGATAAAGATAATGGAATTCCAACCGCTATTCCGCCAGATGTCAGAACCGATATAGACACCAGGAAAGTAGTCAGGACTAGTTAAAAAAGGAATCGATTCGATTCCGATCATCCCCAGCAAATGATTCAAGTACCCATTTTCCCCGCCGAGAAATAAATTGATAATACCGACAAAGACGACCGTCGAGATGAAGTACGGTGCATAAGTGATCGTCTGCAGCGTCTTCTTCAATCTCTCTTTTCTCATCTCATTGAACATAAGGGCAAGCATAATTGGAATGGGAAAACTGATCAGTGTTTTAAATAGATTAATAACCAGCGTGTTCTTCACAATGCGATAAAATTGAAAGGAATTGAAAAGCCTTTCAAAGTTATCCAAACCAATCCAAGGACTACCCATGATGCCGTGGATGGGATTGAAGCGTTTGAATGCGAGTTGTACACCATACATAGGTCCGTAGCAAAAAATTAGAAAGTAAAGGACAACAGGGATGACAAAGATTAGATAATCCCAATTGTTTCGCAGCCCAAACCTTCTATGGTTAGACCTAGGTGAGGGTGCATGTGCAGCCTTGGTCTTCGCAGTCATATAGCTGCCTCCTTCGTCGAACGATAGAAAAGTGAATATCCAGAATCGATTCGGCGCCTGAATCGGTTTCCTATGGCTCCGAGTATACGTAAGTTTGGAACCCCCTACAACAATTGATAATCGGCTTTTCACAGCAAAAAATGGTTTTAGCACATAAATGGCACCCTGCATTTTTCTCAATACCTAGTCAATTTTCAGCTTTTTGCCCTCCATGAATTGATAACATAGCGCAAAATTTATATACTCGTAAGAAATCAAGACCTATTCGACCAGGGGATGTGTTTATTTTGCGGAAAGCGATTCAGTCCAAGCTCTATCGAAAATTTCTTCTAGGGCACCTTCTGATTCTGGCCGTAACCGGTCTGTTATTCTTAGTGACCAATATCATTTCGCTATCCAATACCTATAATCGGCTGATGGATAATACCCATCGATCTATGGCCAATACGACCAGTTTGCTGGATACGCGCATATTAGACCTGCAGAAATTGACATTAACCTTGTCACGGGATACCAAACTGCTTCCCTATCAATTACAAGAATCCTTGCAATATCCGTATGTAATTGCCGATGAACTTGAAAAGTTAAAGGCACTGTCTGCAGATCTTGATTCCATTGGTTTGTTCTATCGAAACACAGCCTACAGCTCGCTTAAAAACACGATTTTTACCGATACGGGAATTTACTCACCTGAGAGCTATAGCCGGCTCGTCAGCGATGGCCGAATTTCGCCAGAAATTTTACAGAGCAAGTTGGAGCAGCTAAGATCACCCATACTTCTGTCCTCACTAGCCAATGAAAATAATCCTGACGGTAAGGAACAAGTTCTGCTTCTCCTAGTTCCGCTTGACAGCACGCCCTTTTCGAGTGGGATTATGATCTACAAACTGAACTATCCGGCCCTGGTAAGTAATTTCCAACGAACCATTGACAGTGGTAGCAGCCTGATTGCCTTTGACCAATCCAATATGCCTTTTCTGTATGTAAAAGGATCTTCTGATTTAGCGTGGAGTGAACTTGAAAGAGCAGCACAAAACTCAAAAGCACGGATCCCTGGCTATCTCTTCATGCAGGAAACATCGTCGAAACAGAACATTCATGTGGTGAACGCCATTCGTCGTAGTGACTATTTTCACGAGTATGATGTGGCACTCACGATTTCACTAATCATATTTCTCATATCGCTGGCTCTAGGAATCGTGCTTTGCTTCAGGTCTGCCCGCAAGAATTATCAACCGATCCAAGAGTTATCTAACCGTTTCCCTACCTTGCCATCGGACAAGTTGACGAAAGGCAATACCGATGAATTAGACCAACTTACTCGCTATATCGAGCAGATGAGGGATGAGAGCATCCATTTGTCCAATATGATGCATAATCAGGAGGTTTTAACGAGGAACCAGTTGCTGCTTGCAGTATTAATGGGGAAGTTGAACGTAGATAATACGACGCAAGATAACCGAAGTGCCCTGCATCAACTATTTGATACACGGCAGACAAGCAGTGTACTTGTCATTATTTTTGATGATTACAATTCAAAGGTAAGTAAAGAGCCGCTTAGTGAACAGTGGTTGATGAAATATACCATTTGCAACGTTTTGGAAAATTTATCAGGTGTGCACGGCGTCAATTATGCACTTGATTTGGCTATCGATAATGGAATTGTTGGCATTGTTTCGTGGAACAACGAGTTTGCGGATCAATGGGAAGCTCGCAGTCGCGCTTTTTCCGAGCAGATCATCGCGTTCATGAATAGGCATTTTGCCCTCTCGTTATCCTGTATGGTAGGAGAACCTCAACCTACGAATGACTTGCATCAATCTTTCAACTCGGCAACATCGCTTGCTGAATATCGGATTTTTGCTGGTAAACAATCCATCATCACACCCTCTGAGTGGTCTCAGCAGAAAATCGATCATACGACGATCGATAAGCAGCAAATTTCTGACTCAGCAGATGCGCTCCATGCTGTGCTCTGCTCCAAGAACTCAGAGGATCTACACCTGCTAATCCATGAGATGGAAGAACGATTTACTCGGTTGGAGGATGCTCCAACCTTCCGCCTAACGTTTCAACAAATCATTTTCACATTAAACCAACTCGTCAATAATATTCCGCTTTCCCATCGCGAAGCGATCAAATACAAACTAGAATCGCTGGCAGAATTCCAGTCCAAAACCGTTGCAGAAGCCTGCGCTAGTCTTCTTGATGCAGCACGCAGCATCCAAGACAGCTTAGGAGAAGATGCCAATAATAATCGCTTATATGCGTCTATGTTAGAGTACGTATCCCAGAATTATATGGACTTTAATCTAAGCCTCTCTACCGTTGCCGATGAGCTGTCCCTTACACCATCCTATGTAACACGCTATTTCAAGAATAAAAATGGTCTTCCCTTGATGCAATATGTCTCAAAAATTCGCATCGAGAAAGCCAAAGAGTTGCTCGAAACTACCCATCTTTCCATTAAGGAAATTGTTGAGCAGGTTGGGTTTGTGGATGAGAATAATTTTTCGCGAGCTTTTCGCAAACGAGAAGGCGTGTCTCCGAGTCAATATCGATCCAATCGCTATAATTAGTGGTACAAAGGCTGAAAATCCCCTCCAAGTATCTACTTGAAGGGGATTTTACGTTATACGCGCGTTAATTGGGGACATGATAATTGCGGGTCGTGGATTTCTGCTTCCAAATCATTTTCTTCCAAATGAGTGGAATGCCGCCGATAAGAAACAGGTAACGGGCATCGATCATTTTTTTGATAAATAAAGCCAAGCGKCCTTTTACTTTCTTCACTTTGAGTAAACCAACGGCTTCACCGCGGCCCAAGGTTGCTACCGTCCCTTTGAAATCATAGACAAATGGCTTCATCTCTTTGCCACGAACCGTCAGTATGAGATTCCTAGCAGCATTATAGCCCTGTTGGACAGCAATCTGCGCATTGGCCGGATAAGGGGTACCCTCTGGACTCGTGACGATCGAGCAATCGCCGGTGATGAAGATCTCCGGGAACTGATAGGAGCGCAAGCGGCTATCCACTTTGACCCGGCCCCGCTGGACCTCGAAACCCGCCTCCTGCAGCAATGAATTGCCGCGTATTCCTCCCGACCAGACTACCGTGCCCGCGCGAATGAACTCGCCGTTGCTTAGAATAACCCCTTCCGATGTGCATTCCTTGATCGCGGTCGATAGCTTATACTGCACCCCTTTGCGGCGCATCACTTCCATACCATATTCGACCAAATCCTCCGGCAACCCGGGAGGCAGCGCCGACGAGGAAGCTTCCACATTATAAATCCGGACATCTGCCGGATCGACGTCATACGTTTTGCACAAAACAGGAATGCGATCCGCCAGCTCCCCGACGAACTCCGTACCCGTGAAGCCCGCGCCACCAACGACAAAGGTCAGATAATCTTTGCGCTTCGGAGCCATTTTGGACTTGGCGAACATGTACTCAATGTGTTGCCGAATAAAGCGGACACTGTTAATGCTTTTGATCGACATGGCATAATCATGCATACCTGGGATCCCGAAGGTTTCCGTCTCACTCCCAAGTCCTACCACGAGGAAGTCATAGTCCAGCGTCGCATCTTCCAGCACAATCTTTTTCTCACTAGGTACAATCTCTCTTACTGTCGACTTCACGAATCGAATTTTCCGCTCATCAATCAAATCCGAAATAGTCACGCGTGCGTTATCATGATGATCCGTACCGGCAGCCGGCATATGCAGATGCGTTGTAATAAAGTGATAGTCATGTTTGTTGACCAGTGTCACGTCCATCTCATTTCTTTTCATCTTCTTCTGCAGCCTTATCGCTGTGACAAGTCCGCCATAGCCTGCGCCTAGGATCACGATTCTGGGTTTGCTCATTGCCTCAACACTCCTCTGTTGTGAAATTAATCACATGTATACTTGTGAAAATAATCACATGTATACTTGTGAAAATAATCACAATTTATCACAAGGTGAGCCGGTAACCGACTCTCTTCTAGTGTATGCGCGTGTTCTGCAAATATCACTTCCCAATGACCTAATTATCTGGGATTGTCCCCCCTATAATTTGAAAAGTCTATCGATAAGATTATCGATAGACTTCGCTCTACTATTTAGGCTATTTCGTTTTCAAATCTTCAATAGAACTGATTGTCATATAGGCAGGTACAACTAGACCCAATTTGGTCCCTTTTAAGTTTGCACCAAGATCTTCTAGTTTAGCGGCATACCTCTCGAAATAATCCTTATGCGTAGTCGGGAGCCATGCAGCCACAATCGCATCAGCGCTTCCATCAGCAAGTCCAGCCCACATCGGTCCGGCTTCTACTTGCAGCATCTCTACTTTATACCCGAGCTTCATTTCCAATACGGTTTTCACGACATTCGTGCTGGCAATCTCCGAATCCCAAGCCACATAAGCTAATTTCAGCTTCTTACCTTGTTCTGGCGAAAGATCTTTCACCCAAGTATCCACTTTACTTGCATTGCCCACAACCCAATCCGCAGCTGCGTCTTCGGGCTTCTTACCGTCAACCACAGCTGACATGACCACTGCCATATCCTCCGGCGTCCACTCAAATCGATCTAGCATTGCATATGCTGACGCCGCTGCTTCCTTCAAACCTTTGCGCGCAATCGTATGAATCTCTTCATCCTTACCAAATGCACCCTTAGGATCTCTCAGATATTTCAAATCATACTTAGCGAACATCCAATGAGGTGTCCACCMCGTCACGATGATCGGTTCCTTCGCTTTATACGCTTTATCTAACGCTGCCGCCATGGCTGCGCTAGAGCCTTCAACTAATTTCCAATCGGTAAGCGCATAGGCTTTCATCGCTTGATCCGTCTGCTTCATTAATCCTGCACCAGGGTCAATTCCGATAATTTTGTGATTCACACTGCTGCCTACACTAGATTCTGAAGCATTATTTTTCGAGCAGCCTGTCACGACAAGTAAACTGGTCAAGCTAGCGAATATTAATGTCTTAGCGGCTTTCTTCAACATCTTTAAACACTCCTTTTTTTTTTCATCCATAATTGTGTGATGCGATCAAGTAAAATAGCTAATACAACAATAGCCAATCCGGCTTCAAAGCCTTGACCAATTTTGATTTGAGTAACAGCCCTATACACATCAGCCCCTACCCCCTGCGCCCCAATCATGGAAGCAATAACAACCATCGAGAGCGCAAGCATAATCGTTTGATTAATTCCCGCCATAATAGACGGCATCGCTAACGGAAATTGCAGCTTTACTAATTTTTGCATAGGGGTTGAACCGAAAGCATCTGCGGCTTCAACCAAATCTTCAGCAACCTGCCTTATACCCAAATTCGTCAGCCGAATCGTCGGTGGTACAGCAAAAATAACGGATGCAATGACCCCAGGTACCACACCCAGTCCGAAAAAGGTAACGGCAGGGATTAAATAAACGAAAGCAGGCATGGTTTGCATGAAATCAAGCGCTGGTGTGATGATCCCTCGTGCTCGGTTGCTTTGTGCACACCATACGCCTAAAGGAATACCAATGAGAATGGAAATGACTGCTGAGGTCATAACCAGAGCCAGTGTGTCCATCGTATGTTCCCACAAGCCAAGATTATCGACTAATAACAATCCTACGGCGGCAAATAGCGCGAATGGCCATTTGCCAAGATAATAAGCAAGAATCGTAATCAAAGCGATAAGTACCAGCGCTGGAGGGAAATGAAAAACGGCAGAAAATGCATCCACAACTCCCTCTATGAGGAGTGACATGAAATCAAAGAGCCATGATAAGTTAGCTCCTAACCCATCAACAACCTTCTCAACCCAATCATCCAATGGAACTTTAGTCATTCGTTATTCACATCCTCTCTTGCCACAACGTTACCTGCAAGAGCCCCAAGAACATCGCCGCGAACAATAACACCCTTAATTTTCCCATCGCTATCCACGACTGCCACAGGATACTTGGCATTGCTGCAAACTTCAAATAATTCATGCAGCAGTTGATCCGGGCCGACAGTTGGTATATCTCGAATCACAATATCCTCGAGACTCTTCTCATAGCGAACAGCACCCGAAGCATCCTCCGCTGTTATAACACCAATTAACTTCTTGCCCTTGTCTACAATAAATAAATTAGATATCCCGCTTTGCCTCATGAGCTGCAGCGCCACACGCGGCCCTCTATCAAGGCCTATGGTCTCAGGCCGGCGCATGACTGTCGTTGCGGTCAGTACCTTGGATAGATCAACATCCTCCACAAACCTTTCGACGTACTTATTTGCTGGGTTCATCATAATTTCTTCTGGTTTGCCGATTTGGACAATAACGCCGTCTTTCATTAGCGCAATTCGATCTCCAATACGAAGAGCCTCATCCAGATCATGTGTAATGAAAATGATGGTCTTCTTCATTTTATCTTGCAACTCTACGAGTTCATCTTGCATATCCTTCCGAATAAGAGGGTCTAATGCGCTAAAAGCCTCATCCATCAAAAGGATATCCGGATCATTGGCTAAAGCCCGCGCAAGCCCAACCCGCTGCTGCATGCCGCCGCTTAATTGCGAAGGCTTACTGTCTGCCCAAGCCTGTAATCCTACCAAATTCAAAGACTCTAGCGCCTTCACACGCCTTTTTTGCTTATCCCACCCTTGAACCTCTAGCCCGTATTCCACATTCTCAACGACTGTTCGATGAGGAAATAAGGCAAACTTCTGAAATACCATTGAGATTTGTTCTCGTCTGACATTTCTAAGCTCCTCATCATTCATGCGAACAATGTCCTTACCGTGAATTGTGATACTTCCGCTCGTTGGCTCAATCAACCGATTCAAAAGTCGAACCAATGTTGATTTACCACTGCCTGAGAGCCCCATTATGACAAATATTTCACCTGCTTCAACAGAGAAGCTAGCTTCATTGACTCCTACAGTATGCTTCGTATCCTTATAAATCTTTTCTTTCGTTTGTTTCTGTGAGAGCAACGGAAGAACAGATGCGGGATCGGGACCAAATATTTTTGTCACCTGATTAACTTGGATAACCGACATTTGCTCACTCCTTTCTTCTGTTTGCATGTCGTCCAACAAGTCTAACGAATAATCATCATTTATGTCAACCTTAAATTCTGTACAAACAGTTCAAACAGAAAAAACTGTACAAACTTTCACGAAGTTTAGTATACTATTCCTAGTAGGTGTTTTTCTTTACTTTTTCAAAATTGTTTCTTACAATAACGATGTAAACCTAAAGGTAGGGTGAGGAGATAATGAATCATATAGAGGGCATTAGCGTAGAACAAGATCTCGTCATACAGAAGGCTCGAAAACGAATCATAGAATCTATTGGAAATAACATGGATTTATATAGTGTTAGTGAATCTACCGGTCATTTATACGGTTTACTTTTATTTCAAGACAAGCCTATGACATTAGACGAAATGGGAAAAGCTATGGAAATGAGCAAAACCAGCATGAGCACAGGCGTGCGGACGCTGGTTGATCTGAAAATGGTTAATAAAGTGTGGGAAAAAGGTTCCCGTAAGGATCTATATGAGGTTGAATCCGACTGGTTCCAAACTTTCGCTGATTTCTTTAGCCTCAAATGGCGAAAGGCCTTAGAAGTTAACCTGCTTGCGCTTACCAAATCCAAAAATGAGTTCCGAAAGCTGAACGAACAATTTCCTGACAGTCTCCCTTTACAAGCTGTTGTTAAACAGGATTTAGATAAAATAGATTCAGCTATTCATTATTACAAATGGCTTGATCGACTGATCGATACGTTCGAGTCGGGGGATATTTTCAAGCTGGTTCCCAAAGACTTACCCTCAGATGAATCATGAATAAGCACAACAAGAAAAACCTGAACAATAGTTGGACATTAATCCGACTGTCGTTCAGGTTTTTTATGTTCCATTTTAATCAGAGCACCAAGATAAATGTCATGCAATTATTACTTGCTGGCGTTCCTAGCTTTGTCTTGCAAGTTGCGCAGCCGATAGCAGTTCATGCCTGCCACCCCGAGCTCTTCCAGCAAGCCAAAGTTAGCCCAAGCGCCAACGACAGCCCCGATGCCGGGGATGAGCTGAAGCATTTTGCGAAAATCTATCGTGTCCCGATACTCCTGCTGCAGCTGCAGCCAATCCACTTGGCTCGCATAGTCGGCGGCTAGAGGAAAGGTCTGTGAAATTGCAGGCCAATTCTTAATCGTATGAAGCAGTGCTGGCTTCTTCTTCGAACTGGAGAACGCCAACTGAAATACATACAGGATAAACAATCTTTCTCTATAGTCCCTAGTCGAATATCCGTAAATATGCGCTAATTCAAAAAGGAACTTCAACTTAATCCCGATTAGAATGGGGAAATCGGCAAGGCCAAGCAAAATACCGCCAGCCCCTGCACCTGCACCCTCGGCAGCAGCGATTTTCTTGTACAGTGACAGCAGCTCCTCGGCTTTCGCATCGCGGTCCGCCATGGATACACCCTTCAGCGGCTCCGTCGCAGGCATATAATGAATGCCAAACAAAGTCGTTTGCACAATCCCTTTCACCGTCGCGGTGATCGTATTGTGAATCTTCTCGGGAATCACTTGATTGATGCGATTTTGAACGGATTTGGAGGCGCGCTCGATCAGGTTGGGTTGCTTTTGCAGACGGATTTCCCAACGTTTAAGCTTGCCCTTCATTTGCTGTTCGTAGATCGTGTACGGCTGTTCCATAACTTCACCACCGTTGGTTAGATTGCTTATATTTTCACTTCTTTTTCGTTAGTTTCGACTGAGCTTTTTCAATATTCTTTTCCACTAAAAGCCAATATGATTCTTAAATGCCGCAAAATGCACCAGATTACCATGCAGGTCAAAGGTAGGCATTTGATAGCTAATCTTTTCTGTGGCCTCTGGCGCGGACTCTTGAATGACTGATCTGATCGTTTGGAGTTTCTCCTGAAGCTCAGGGGAAAAGGTTGCTATGTAGGCGTCGATGGATTCGAAGGCTGTTTTGGTTTCTTTCATGCATGGAATCTCCTTTTAAAGGGATGGTTAATTGTATTATACACGTTGGGTGAGGGAGAATTCATTAGGCTCGTGCGATTGCGGGAAACACTTGAACATAAATTAATAAAGCTCTATCCTACCGTTTACTTTTACCGAATTATGACAAATCGTGTCGTTTACAACCCCAAAAAAGTGCTGTAATCTTATTCTATTGAAAGGTGGCGATGACTCCTGAATTTCCTAAGAACCCTTTTGAACCTTTGGATTCCCTATAAGCGACTGACCAGCATTTTTTTATTCTGCCTCCTCCTAGAAGTCGGATATTCGGTGGCCGCTCCCGTGAGCCTGAAATATCTGGTGGACGAAGCTTTTATACCCAAAAATCTTCATCATTTCGCAATCATCTTGACCATACTGCTTGGCACCGGCTTTCTCAATATTTGTGCAAGTATTGGCGGAGAATACGCACTAGGAAATCTTGGCGGCCAGATCATCAAAAAACTACGGATCGAGCTGTTTACACACCTACAGCGGCAATCGCTCCCATTCCATCAAACATACAGAGTTGGCGATCTTGTCACCCGATTCTCGGCAGATATGGGCTCCGTGGAAAGAGTGGTGCGCATCGCATTCCCATTTTTCCTGAAGGAAGCTTTAAGTGTTCTGCTTGGACTCATTTTACTATTCTCTATTGAATGGAAGCTCACTCTAGCTATGCTTGCCGGCTCCATGCTGATGTTTATCGGGCCAAGACTCCTCCAAGGGCGCGCGGAAGTCGCCAATATTCACTACAAAGAAGCACAGGAACGTTTCACGAATACGATTGATGAGATGGTTAAGGGACATAAAACGATTAAAAGTTTACATCTGCAAGCCAGGTTTCAAGAGCGAGCCCGTAAACAGGTGCATGAGCTCTTTTCCTTTGGCCTAAAATTGCAACTTACCAATTCCATGATGGAGCGGCTCCCGCTTATATCACTTTTGATTTTGAACGGAATTATGATTGGCTTCGGCGGTTATTTGATCTTCCATGACATGATGACGATAGGCGATTTTATGGCCTTTTTCACTTTATTCTTAAGTGTAGGACAATCAGGCTCTAATTTAGCCTACATCATCCCAAACCTTATCGATTCCAATATTAGCTTTCGGCGCATCCAAGAAATTATGGATCATCAACCCAGCGTTCGGGAGGTTCCCCATCCTCTAGAACTGCCTTCTTCTCTTCCCTCGATTCGGATGGATGATGTGACCTTTGGTTATAACGAGGAGTCCGATCAATTACGACATGTAAGCTTGCAAATTGCAGCGGGTAGCTATGTCGCTTTCATTGGCACCAGCGGCTCTGGCAAAAGTACTGCCCTGCAGCTGTTGTCCCGCTTTTATGATCCGAAGCAAGGCTCTGTCTCTATGGATGACTACGACATTCGCACCCTAAGTGAAGCTTCTTTACGAAAACAGTCCACACTCGTTACGCAGGATACCTTCTTATTTAATACGACCATTCGGGATAACTTGCTATTGGATAGCGGTGCTTCGGAAGATGAAATGATCGAGGCGGCCAAGCAGGCAAACATCCATGATGTCATTGCAAGTTGGCCTGACGGATACGATACACAGGTGCATCATGAAGGGGGCTCACTATCAGGTGGCGAACGCCAACGTTTATCGATTGCAAGAGCGCTCCTAAGGAAGCCGAACATTTTGCTGCTCGATGAAGTAACATCCGCATTGGATCCAGCTACCGAAGCAGACATTAATCAGCTCGTTGATCGGCTTAGATCCGAGAAGACCATTGTATCCGTGACACATCGCTTATCCTCAGTTAAGAACGCCGACTGCATTTATGTTTTCCATGACGGGCGAATTGTGGACTCTGGTACCCACCGTGAGCTTCTTCATAAGAGCAATCTCTATCGCAGTCTCTGGGACAAGCAGTTCGGATTTAACCTATCTGAGGACGGACTCTACGCCACGGTGGATATGGATAGGCTTGCCAAGCTTCCCTTCTTCGAAGGTATTGCACCCCCGCTGCTTAAGAACATCGCTATGTTATTTACAACTGAAACCTGTAAAGAAGGCGAGAATGTTGTGAGCGAAGGCGATGAGGGCAACAAATTCTACATTATTGTCCGTGGTAAATTTGAAATTATAAAACGTATGCCTGATGGTGGGGAACGACGGGTCGCCGTACTGCAAGATGGGGATCATTTCGGCGAAATTGCCTTACTTCACAATGTACCTCGAAATGCAACAGTAAGGGCGATGGGGCCTTCGGTGCTATTGTCCGTCAGACAAGAAGCTTTTCACCGTTTAATGGCTGAACACCCGCAGATTCTACAATCTCTGGAACAAACACTTCAGAAACGAATCGGATAATGACTGGAAGTCAGAAAGGAGATTCAAGATGACGATAAGTTACCAAAAGTGTGTCAGTGATGACGATTTCGCCAAGGCCAGTTTATTCATGTTATCCCATAAGCGCGACCTGCATGCTTCTTATTCTACGTTAGAAATGGTTACTCTCATCTATTCCTACGTGACTCAGGGCAATCTGATTTGTGCAAAAGATGCCGATAACCGTGTGGTCGGAATCGTAGCCTATTACTACGGAACACCTGAACAGGAATTTCAGGATAAGGATGTTGCCTTAGTAGATATTGCCATTGCAGATAGAGCTTATCGAGGGTCACGCTTATTTATCCAAGGACTGAATTATATGGTAAATCAGATCATGGAGGGACATCCACAGGTCCAGGAGTTCAGGCTTGCCGCCTTGGCCGAGAACGACTATCTCTGTCGGCTGTATGCCAAATTTACAAGATCACGCTTCGAACGCGAAGGCAGTCACGGCAAAGAGGTCGTTTTTTGTGAGAAAATTAACAATCTCAGGGATACCCTAAAGAAATTTACTAGGATATAATGGAAAAAGGTAAAACAAATTACGACAAAAAGGAGGCAATCCGTATGTTTCCAGTACCCCCAACTCTCGACAAAGGTTCTAAAAAAGGCGGCGGCTTCGGTAAAATCGTTAAGGTTAACGATTCACTTCGCGTACAACCACAGTAATGTCCTTCGAATTTCGAGTCTGCGAATTTGAAATGGATCATGAGGCCTATATGAACTTCCTGCTGCGCCATCATGACGAACTCAATTTGCCTTATACTTTCGGCATGAAGCTCAGCTTCATCAGTAGTCCGCTCTTTCTAGGTAAAGCCATGCTCATCATCAGCGAGGAGTCCTACGACATGGTCGGCGCTGTCGGCTTCGGTTACGGCACTGGTCCCRGCGATTACGAGGATCAGCATATTTGTCAGATCGAGGTCGCCTTTATTGAAAAAGAGCTGCGAAGATCATCTTTATTCGTACAAGGACTACGTGCACTGGTACATGCCATTAAAGCAGGCAATCCCGGCGTCCGGCAGGTTCAGTTCTGGACTTCCGCGGCCGAGGAGGGGCAGGATCGGCTTTTCGCCAAATTCCTTGCTCTGCCCGGCTCGACGAAAACCATTGTGAACACCTTAGCCCTCTATACGGTGCCGTTTCATGAACTTGAGGCTTATTGTCACCGTTTGAGATAACTAGAGCAAGACACCAAAGGAGCTAGCCCATTTGTAGGGGTTAGCTCCTTTTTGGTCTCATTGTGATAGAAAATGGTCTCCCTAATTGGATTTCGGGAGCTTGTTGATGAAGGCTTTCAGGCTTTCTTCTCCGTTGATAAACAGCCTTTTGAGCAAGTAAGGGGACTGCTGATTGGTTGTGTAGCCTTGGTCGATCGTAAACGCATACCGAAAGCCGTGATCTTTCAAGACCTTCAACGTTGTTTCGTTATATTCACCATAGGGATAGCAGAATACGTCTGCTTGTGTGCCTAGCTTCTCCTCAATTAACTTTCTAGCTTCTGTGATCTCATAGACTTGTTGTGCTGCAGAAAGCTTAGGCAGATGAGGATGTGTCATACCATGCGGTTGGATGTCCCAACCTGCTTGTTGGAGCTGCTTGACCTGTTCCCAATTCAAATAACCAGCGTCCTCGACCATGCCTGGTGACATGAAGAGCGTAGCAGGGAAATTGTATTTGGCCAGAATCGGCATCGCCTCCTCCACATTATCCACATAGCCGTCATCAAAAGTAAGCAGTACAGGCTTATCTGGCGCTGCATGACCACTTTTCTTTTCTATAAGGTTAATGAATGTTGTGAGAGAAATAGGCGTATACCCATGGTCGTGCAGATATTTCATCTGCGCCTCTAGCTTGGCTGGAGAAATAACGACCACATTTCCTGGATCCATTGTGACGCTATGATAGTTGAGGACAGGAATGCTGACTTTGGATGAAGCTGATGGAGTAACAACCCCATTGGGCATGTAGGTGTCCACGGTAACGGAAGTTGGCTGAGGTGGGGCTGTCAACTCTTGCACGGATGGTGTTGGTGCTGGAATCACGTCACTCTGATCAGATGACGTCGCCGTTGGAATTGTGTCCACTTGAGCTGGGAGTAGCTGCTCAGGTTTGTCCGGTGGGAGGGAAGAAACCTCAGCGGGTACAGGCGTAGACACGGAAGATTGGATGAGTTCTTCGGCTTGTACTTCTATGAGGGTGGGAGCTGTTGAAGAATTAAGACCACTGATGAAAAAGAGGAAAAGAAGCGTAAACAACCCCGCTAGTACCGTGTAAAATAGGAACCTCTTCCTTCGGACGTTCATAGCAAACCACCCATTTCTCGAGGAATCATCTATCACTCTATTTGTAAGCCGTGATTGAGAAAAATATTCCTAGATTTTGAGAATGGGTGGGGAGTTGGAGGAGATTAGTGGCGCAGAGATAGACAAGGTGCGAATCGAGAGGCGTGAAGACAGTTTGAGGAACGGAGAACTCGGAGTTACGGAGAAGCGTGGAACAGGGTAAGGAGCGGAGGACTGCGTACGAACTGAAAAGCGGAACTGAGAAGTGGAGGAACAGAGAAGTACAAATTCTAACGGACACGAGTGACGTAATTTGTCCCAAAGATGGGCTTTTTGGAAACTAACGGACACGATAGCCGTTAAATGGCCCTAACAAGCCGAAAGTTCCCTGATTTCAGTCAAATAAGGTCATCCATGTCCGTTAGCCTAGCTAAGCAATCGAATATAACCTAATAACATCTGCTGTGTCCGTTAGCATCTTACTTGCTGGATACTTGTTGGATACTTGTTGCTACTTGTTGCTACTTGTTGCTACTTGTTGCTACTTGTTGCTACTTGTTGGCTAATGACACTACTGATACTGCTAGGTTGTTACTACTGTTAAGTAAAAAGCAAAAGCACCCAAGCAAATAAAGCAATCACCACTAAGATCGTATCCGTTCTCCGCCACTCCAGCGTGTTCTTCCGGAGAAGCAACGTTGTGCCATCGATTTGTTTCATCTCCATCGCAACCGTCATTTGCTCTGCTTTGTGGAACATTCCTAGTAAAAGTGGAACGACCAATGCAGGAATGTCGCGCACTCGAACACTACCTGGGCGAACAGAGGCTTTGCCTCGTGCTCGCACGATCATCGAGAATTGCTGCCACTCCCGCATAATGAGCGGGATGAAGCGGAAAACAAACGAAACCGCCAAGGAGAAGGATGCCACGGGCAACTTTACTTTGTACAAATATTTCAATGCCCAGTTCAGTCCCTGCACGAGCTGGCTATAGGGGGTCGACATGGCGAGCCAGCAGCCTGCCATCAAGACGACAAATAATCGCGTCAGAATAAAGGTGGTGCTCCAACCATTGTCAACCGAGTAGCCAAGCGGTGAGAATTCGATCCCCGCCAGCGCAACGGAAAAGATCAAGAAAATCGCATACGACGTTGCGATTTTGCGGATTCCGCGCAACACACTGCGCGGGAGGCCGAGAAACGCGCAGCCCACGAGCACCGCGGCCACCGCGAGGCTACTCCACCCCTGCTGCCCCATCGTGCCGATGGTGAGCAGCAGGTAGAGCAGCCACTTCGCGCGCGGGTCCAGCCCCAGCCACCCCGCCTGCGGCGCGGGTGGTTCCGGCGCCGGCCGCTGCGCGGGCCGCGGTGGCTGCGCCACCGCTGGCGCAGAAGCGCTGGCGCTGCCCGCTTCGCGCAGCGCAGCCAAGATCGCCGACGCGGCAAGCGCCGGCGTGAGCAGATCCGGCGCGATGGCGATGCCAACGCGCGCCATCTCCACAGAGGCCTCCGCGCAGCTCGGGAGGCCAACCCCGGCGCGCGCCAGCACCTCGGGCGCGCGGCAGAGCTCTTGCGGCGAGCCGTCGAAGACGAGCTCGCCATGGTCTAGAACGAGGACACGGTCCGCTAGCGGAAAGAACGTGTCCAGATCGTGCGTGGCGACGACGAGTCCGCCACGCGCGCGCAGCATGCGCAGCAGCTCGCGCACGGCGGCCGCCTCGAGGCCGGCAGTTGGCTCGTCCATGAGGAGCCAATCCGGCGCCGTGGCGAAGGTGGTCGCCAGCGCGAGCCGGCGCTGCTCGCCGCCGCTGAGCGCGAAGGGCGAGCGATCCATGGCGAAGACGCCATGCGGATCGAGCGCATGGGTCGCCTCGCGAATGCGGCGATCCCGCTCTTCCTTTTCAAGTTTATACGGCCGAAGCGAATAAGCGAATTCTTGAGCTATGCTGCGTGCGAACAATTGCTGCTCGGGGAATTGAAACGTTAAGCCGAAGCGAAGCAATTGCTTGGGATCGGCTTTCATCGGTTTCAGCCAAATCGGCTGTTCATCGACCGTAATTGTTCCCGTTTGCGGCTTCAGTAGACCTGACATCACTTGCAGTAACGTAGATTTCCCTGACCCTGCGTGACCGATAAGCAAAGTCACGGATCCTTCCTGCAGCGTAAAGCTTATGTTCTGGAGCAGTGTCACCTCAGGTGGATCAGGAACTGTTACCCCTACTTCCTTCAAGGCTATCGGCATGAGATCACCTCCGCCAATTCTTCCATGTTCAGCGGAAGAGGGTCTAGAGTGAGTCCCTGTTCTAGCAGATGCATCGCCGTTTGAATCACAAATGGCGGATCAAAGCCAAGTTCCACACAAGGCGAAGATTTCTCGAATTTCTTTAATTTCTTTAATCTCTCAGATCTCTCGGATTTCTCAGATTTCTCAGATTCCCCCACAGCTTCCCCATAAAAAAACTCACGCGGATCCCCATCAAAGGTAATCCTTCCTGCTCCAAATCCGACAACACGACTCGCATCCGCCACCTCTTCCAACCGATGTGAAATCCATACAATCGTCGTTCCACGTTGATGCGCCTGGCGCACAGCTTCCCGAACTTCTTTGCAAGATGCTGGATCCAGCATGGCCGTCGGTTCGTCCAAAAGCAGAATCTCTGGACTTGCTGCGAGTGCAGCAGCGAGATTTACAAGTTGTTTCTGTCCCCCAGATAAGGTAGCCATTGTACGCTCTGGAGAAAGTGACAAGCCTACAGCAGCTAATACTTCCGTATACCAGCTCCTGCGTTCCTCAGCCATTAATTGTTGCGCTTGTGGCAAGAAATCTAGTTCCTCCCCTATTGTTTCTCCTAGGAATTGAGCTTCTGGCAATTGGAGCACGCCTCTTGTCGCCTGCGTCACATCGACCGTTCTACGCTGAACTTGCCCTTCCGACAACGGATTCAAGCCTAGCAGCACGCTAGCAAGTGTACTTTTCCCGCTCCCATTGGGTCCCACAACAGCGATCCACTCACCTCTATGAATGTCTAGCGAGACGCCCGACCATACACGCCGCCCTTCTCCTGATTCCATTCGATAGACGATCGAAGCGTTCTTTAATGACATTAATTTTTCTCTTGTTGGCATATGTAAAAAAGTTCCTTTCACTTTTCTAGCAGTTGTGCTATCATCTGTATTGTCAACTTGTTAACCAGTAATTTGGTTGACAATACAATAACAATACCAGAAACAGGAGTGATCAACAATATGAAACTTACGTTACGTGGTGTAATTTTCAGCGCATTATTTGCAGCAATTCTCGTGTTATTCAGCTTTATCAAAATTCCTCTTCCTACGTCACCTGTACCCATTACACTTCAAACATTAGCCGTTATGCTCGCTGGAGRGTTACTAGGCGCACGATACGGATTTCTAAGTATGGCCCTTGTCGTTGTTCTTACTGCACTGGGTTTTCCCCTTCTAGCTGGGACTGGCGGTATTGCCAAAGTGCTCGGACCAAGCGGTGGCTTTATCATGATCTGGCCGATATGCGCCCTACTCATTGGTCTTATTTTACCTCGTATTCGTCTGAAAGGCATCAAGGGCTATATTGCTGCATTTCTTGTTCTTGAAGTTTTCGGTTCCCTTTTTGCATATTTAGCTGGCGTACCATGGTTAATGTATAAAGTTCCTGCTTATTCCTTTGCAGATGCAATGGCCGCAGGATGCTATCCTTTCCTCGCTGGAGATGCGATTAAAGCGGTCGTAGCTGCACTCATCATTGCACCTGTTCGCCAAGTCTTCCCGCCACAGCGCCTTACAGGTTCATCTTCACATAGCATCGTGAAGACAGAGAATTCGCAGGATGCGTTGACTCACTAATGCACAAATAAGAGCCATCCTCAAGTAGCTGATCTACTTGAAGATGGCTCTTTCATTTATCTATTAACTTTTACTCTTTTACTTCTTCGTAAACCACTCATTTAAAGCATCAATTGCAGTCTTCCCGCCCTTAGCATCAAACTCCTGTGTAAATTTGTCGAACTCCGACAAATCACGTTTACCCATAATAAATTTCATTGAGTTTTCTTCAACATAATTACGAAGTTCTGTGAATTTGGTATCATACGCTTCAATCGATGGCGCAAAGTTCGTTTCCTCACGGGATTTTTTAAATTTTAGCTGAGGCTCATAATAAGGCAACAAGCTTTTGGCTTTCAGTCTTGCATCAATACCAAAATCCGTATCCCCTAAGCCGTACATCGAACGCCAGCTAATTTTGTCACTTTGTTCTTTCGTCTGCGTATATACCCCATTTGCTTCTGTGTAATCCTCGCCTTTGATACCATAATTTATCAAGATATCCGTTTCCGGCTTGTACAAGAAGTTCAGGTATTGCGCTGCACCCAGCTTATTTTTAGCTTGTTTGGGAATCACAACGTACTGCGTTGAAATCGAAGCATCTTGAATCCCCGATTGACCATTTTTGCCAACTGGAGGTGCAATAAACTGTACAGAGCCGCCATTTTTCTTTTCCTGCAGGGCTTTGTCCACGTCAATGCCTGATGAGAAATACAACGTATTGAACACCGCTGTTCCGTTAATTAACTTATCTTTGCTATCTTTATTAACTGCAAATTCGGGATCCAATAATCCTTCGTCATACCACTTCTTAAGTGTTGTTATGAATTCTTTGTATTCCGGCTGTACCCAGGAGAATTTCAATTTCCCGTCTTTTACGACTGTAGGTGTAGAAACGCCGAAGGCAGCGGAGAAAGGGAAAAATCCATCAAAGAAAGATCCTGCACTTGAAGTCGCCATCGTTAGTGGCGTAATATTTTTCTTCTCTTTAATTGTCTTCATGGTTGAATAGAACTCATCGATCGTTGCTGGCGCATTCAAGTTTAATTCCTTCAAAATATCCGCACGCTCAATAAGACCGTTCCCTACTTTTAAGGCATTTCGATATGGGATCGCATACACTTTCCCTTCATACCTCAAAGCATCTAGCGTCTCTTTACTTGCCATCGTGGACAAATTCGGAATTTGCTTGGCAATTAAATCATCGAGAGGCTCGAGCGCACCTTGTTTAGCCAGTTTAAAGTAGTCGGATTTGCCATTCACCATGATAAGATCAGGCACATCCCCAGAAGCAAAGATAATGGATGTTTTCTGCGATGGATTTTCATTTGGAAGTGACTCATATTGAATATTAAAGCCCGAATTCTCTCTTAATTTATTAATAATCTTATTATTATTCATGGTGTCCGATCCTTTGAATTGCTCCATAACACCGTGGTAAAGTCGGGTAATTCTCAAATCCTTCAGTGCTTTGACCTCTCCCCCGCTCCCACTTGTTGCCGTCGCAGTCTTTTCTGTTCCTGTCTGGCCTGCGTCCTTGCTTGTGCTGCACCCCGCCATGACAAGCATACACATGACTACACTCATACTGATTGCCGCTGTTTTTCTATAAACCATGATCGCGCCTCCCTATTTAATTATACATATATGAAAGTTCGGATAAAGGCATGGATTATCCCTTGACCGCACCTAACATAACACCTTTAACAAAATATTTCTGAATGAAGGGATACACACAGAGGATCGGAAATACCACACAGATGATGGCCGCAGCCGTTGTCGATTCTGGTGTGAGTTCACTTAACACGCCGCCTGTCGTCATGTCTCCCGTCTTGGAGTTGGTCACGATCTGCATCAGGAATACTTGCAGTGGCATCAAACCTCTATCGGTGATATACATCATCGCTTGAAAAAAGCTATTCCAGTAACCGACGGCATAAAACATCGCGATCGTTGCAATGGTTGGTAGCGATAAAGGCAGATAGATCCAAGTAAGAATACGTATGTTGGAAGCCCCATCCATAATCGCCGACTCTTCCAATGCCTCAGGCAGGCTCAAAAAAAAGTTGCGGACCAAGATTAAATTAAACGGTGCCAAGGCAAGTGGCAGCATAATTGACCAGAGCGTGTTCAGTAATCCTAATTGCTTCACAACCAGGTAGGTAGGAATTAGACCACCGCTGAAGAACATCGTGATGACAAAGAATAACATAAACCCTCTTTTATAAGGAAAGTTCTTCCTAGAGAGTGGAAACGCAGCCAATAGGGTGACAGCCATGCTGATTGCCGTTCCAACTATGGTAATAATCAAGGAATTCCAAAATGACATGTAAAACTGTTTATATGAGAGTACATATTCATAAGAAGCCAAGTTGAGGCCTTTCGGCCATAGCCAAATTTCTTTAGCTAGAATAAACGTTTCACCACTGAGCGACTTCGCTACAATATGAATCAAAGGTACAATGGTTGATAATGAGAGCAGCGACAATAGGATGACATTTAGATAATTAAATATGGATTCTCTCCGAATTCTTTTCATGACAAGCCCTCATCTTTCTCTTCCTTAGAAAATTCCTTCTTCCCCCATTTTCCTCGCAAATACGTTGGCCAAAATAAGAAGTACGCAGCCAATGACTGACTTGAATAATCCCGCTGCTGTTGTTAGACCGAATTGCATAGAGCCTAGACCCACTCGAAACACATACGTATCAATGATATCCGCCACATCATAGACAGTTGGGTTATACATAACCAGTACTTGTTCGAAACCTGCATCTAAGATATACCCGATTCGCAGCAAGAGAATGACTATAATGGTTGACTTCAGACCTGGAAGAGAAATATGCCATATTTGTCGAAAACGATTCGCCCCGTCCACGGTAGCCGCTTGATATAGCTCCTCATTAATCCCTATCAGTGCAGCGAGATAAATGATGGCTCCCCAACCTGCTTCTTTCCAAACATCTGAACCCACGAGAATCCAGCGGAAAATTCGTTCATCCGACATGAAAAAGATCGGCCCAAAGCCTAACATTTCGATGATTCTATTGATGATCCCGCTGCTTGGAGACAGCATATCAATGGCGAGGCCGCCAATAATGACCCATGAAACAAAGTGAGGCAGATAAGTGATCGTCTGCACCATTCGTTTGAACTTGACGAATTTGAGCTCATTCAGCAGCAAGGCTAGAATAATGGGAATAGGAAACCCTACGAGCAGTTTCATCAAGGAGATCATAACGGTATTTCTGACTACCCTTGGGAATTCATCAAACGTAAATAATTCACGGAAATATTGAAATCCTACCCAATCGCTCCCCCACACACCTTCCATCAAATTGTAATCTTTGAAGGCAATGATGACGCCATACATCGGCATATATTTGAAGAGGAGGATGAGGATGACCGCAGGCAATACCATGAGATACAAATCCCAATACTTCAGAAGCTTGATTGACCTCCCTTTTGTTACCTTCACTTCCCTGCTTACTGTCAAAGATTTTGTCTTCATCATGTGTGATCTCCTTAGCTATCGTGCTCTTCTCTTGTACTAACTATATCCCGACAGGTACTGAAAATGTAGACTAATCCTTCTACTTTAATGACCACAATTTCTACGTTTTTACACGCAAAAAAAGACACCAACAGTTCGTGTTGAATGTCTTTTTTCATCAAAAAACTTATGACTTGTTCATTTCACTCGGCTTGATTCCCCAATACTTCTGAAAGCTCCGCGAGAAGTAATTCCCATTCTTATACCCGACTCGTTCTGCTACTTCATACACTTTGTTCCCCGTTGCCAGCAGCTCTTTCGCCTTTTCCATTCGTAGTCTCAGTACGCTATCCGAGAAGTTGCTGCCGGTCACCTCCTTAAAGATCCGGCTTGCATAGGCATAATTCATATACATCTTCTCAGCGACAAAATATAAACTTAGCTCTTCCTCATATAAATGGCGATCAACGAAAGCCAAAATTTCACTCACCGTAATATGCGTACCCGATTTTCGACGCTCACTAATCGATCGGCTAATTCGCGCCATCATGCGATGCAGCCATTCCATGAGCTGTTCCTTCGCCAGCAACTGATTAAAGTTCATAAAATCTGTGTAGTCCTCGGCAAGCGTTTCGCGTAAACTCCACCCGTGGGAATTGACAATTCGCGTCAGTAATGCCGTGATGCGAAGAAGCATCTCTTTCGCCTCGGCAATGGGATGGCTCGGCGAGAAACCGATGTCCATTAACGTGTTGATAAGCTCTGCCCGCTTGCTCTCATTGCCCGTTTCCACAGCAATTTCAATGTCCTTCTCCAGATCGTTCATATTCAACCAGACTGACTTCGAAGGCGCATCGTTCCGATAAGGAATGACGGTTTCATTGCCCAGCACGATGCGTTCCTGCAGCGCCATTCTACTCTGCTTATAGGCAATCGGCAGCAAGGCTTGATCTTCCACACAAGTGCCAAGGCCAGCGCTGGCTGTCAGCTTCAAACAGGATTTAACCGTGCTAAGCAGTCTGCCGAGCTGCTGATTCACTTTGAGTTGAAATCCTGATACCTCTACACTTGAAGGGGCAAAGAAGATAATTGCCGTCAACCCGTCATCATCCTGCAGAACGATGCCGTCCATATCCTCCACGACATCCCGGGTAATGTTAAAGAGTGAATACTGAATTAAGGGCCGCTCCCCTGAATGGAAACGGACATCGGTTTCGGCGATCGGATCCATATCAAGCGTGACAGGCAAATAGATGTTGCCTGCTAGGGAGAAGCCGATTTCCTGACTGCGTTTCTCTAATTCCCACGTAGACAAACGCCCGTTCAACCAATTTTTATAAAATGACTGTTTAAGATGCGGCAGATGCTCTTGCCATCGCTGCTTTAGAAGCACTATGTTATGAATATCATTCAATTCCTGTTCACGAAGCTGTTTGGCTCTTAACACCGTTTCCAGTACAACCTCATTCTCCGCCGGCTTTACTAGATATTTAACAACGCCATAATCGATGCTGTCCCGTGCATATTCGAAATGGTCAAAACCCGTTAATATGATAACCTTCACATGTGGATATTCATCCTTCAGTACCTTTGCCAGCTCAAGACCACTCATATCAGGCATATGAATATCTGTAATAACGATATCAATGCAGTCCTTTTCTACAGCCACGACGGCTTCCCTGCCGTTTGCCACAGCTCCGGCAATTTCAATGTCATAGTCTTTCCATGGAATTCCATAGGCAATCCGCTCTCTGACTTGAAATTCATCTTCAGCGACGAGCAGCTTCATGATCTTCTTCCCCCACTCGTATAGGTATGATTAAGGTAACCTTTGTTCCGAGTCCCTCTTCACTTTCAATTCGGACGTCCGCTTCTTCTCCATAATATAACTTCATTCTCGATTTCACATTTTTCATCCCAAAAAATTGACTCGACGGGCTTTCTTGCGGCACTCGGTAAAGCTTACTTGTCAGTATACTGAGCTCCAGTTGGATTTGCTTCAGCAAGGCGTCTGGCATGCCCATGCCTGTATCTTCTACATCGATGAATAAAAGATGTTGATGAACCCTGGAGCGAATTCGCAGTTCGCCTTCAAACGGGCATTTCTCAAGTCCATGAATAATCGCGTTTTCTACAATGGGCTGCAGCAGCAATTTGAGTACAGGGATGTTCACGGAGCCTTTTTCCAAATCAATCTCAACGGAAAAGTGTGCTGTTCGCATCTGTTGAACTCGAATGTAATACAGCAGATGCTGCATCGTTTCCTCTAACGTAAAATGATTCCGTCCCTTTCCCAAGCTAACTCTGAAGAATTTGGCCAAATTCAGGACCATTTCGCTAATTTCTTTCATGTTGAATTTGACAGCAACCGAATAGATGGAATCCAGTGTATTATAAAGAAAATGCGGATTGATCTGCGATTGCAGCAAACTAAACTCAGACTTCGCTAAGCGCAGCTCCTTCTCATAATCCTCCTCGATCATAACTCGCTGAGACTCCGCCATCTGATTAAAACCATTCATCACGAGTCCGAATTCATCTCTTCGATCATGCCTGATTTGATAGGTCAGATCCCCCTTGCCAATGAATTTGAAAGCGCTTGATAATTGGCGCAAAGGCTTTAATATTTGAATGTAAATCAGCCAGGCCGTCCACACGGCAAGAAGCACGCTAAGAAGAATAATAAGATAGGTAAAGAGCTGCAACCGATGCGATTGTTCGAAAATTTCATCCTTTGGCTGCTCTAATTGAATAGACCACGCACCGCTTGTTTCTTTCATTGCGAACATGTCGGAAGCATAGGCTTGCTTAGATGCAGGGTTGGTCTCCAGAATCAGCCTGTTATTATAATATAAAGAAATGTTCATCCGTTCGGTCGTTTGGAGATGTTGAATGATACTCTGAAGCGACGATTTATTTACAGCAAAAACCAAAACATTCGGCTCTGGCGAATCCCTTAAAGCATCGAGCAACCTAATATAGTAGATATTGGAGCCTTTCAAATATACGTTCTGATCCCCGCTGGAATCCGCAGTAGGAATATAAATAACCAAAGAACCAATGCCTCGAACGACTTGCTGGAACCAGCCTTCTTCTTTCACCTGAGGCCATCTGAACGCCCCCAGCGCTGTCGAAACGCCATTGCCGCTAGCCCCATGAACAATATAGGCCTCTTGAATTGCACCGTTAATATTGGCAAGAGAAGTCAGCTGCTGCATGACTGTATGAATATCATATAAATGAGTGGGGTTAAGTGGGTCTTCAATATCTCTAAAAATATTTACGATACTAGGGTTGGAGCTGATCAATAGGGTTTGCTGATCCATCGTATTCGCAATTTGCTCCATATAGGCAAGTGATGTCAGGAGTGCCCCTTTCGTCCGGTCACTAATTTGTACATTCATAATGCCTTGCGAGTAATTATTGGCAAATATACTTACACTGACCAGTGGTATGAGAATAAGCAAAAAAGTTAAGGTAAGCTTGAGCTGTAAGGAAATCGCACCCTGTGTGCTTTTCACGGTCGCACCTTCCTCTCTATGCCTGAGCCTCGGTGTGCAGCTCTCCAACTCCCCGGCGGGCTGCCGTAATATTTGGTGAAAGCATGGGTGAAAGCGTAGGCATCGGAATAGCCGAGCAATAACGAAACTTCGCTGATCATAAAACTAGAGGAAAGCAGCTCGGCTGCTTTTTCCATTCGCAATCGATGCAAATACTGGACAGGTGATACCCCCATTTCCTCCGAAAACATTTTCGAAAAATAAGTGCGGTGTAGAGCTACGTAATCGGCAACATCACGAACCGTAATATTTTCCATATAGTAGGTGTCCATAAACGCAACGCTTTTAGGGATCCAGTTCTCTTTGCCGGTCTGATTTTTTTCGGAAGGATCCGATGGAACCATAAGACCGAAAATCCGGTATAGGATGGAACATAACTCGTTATGCCGTTTCATGTCATATTTGCGGGGAAGGAACAACTGGCGAAGTGTAGCTTCAAGCTCCTTGGACATGACCCCGTACAGGTAAGGTGCGGCCTTGCTAAAGCCTGCAGCAGCAAAGAGTTCCGGCGCTTGCGATCCATCCATGGAGATCCAAATCATCTGTAACGTAGTATCACTCGGAGCTAGCCGATAAYGGATCGTACTGCCCGGTACCATCGCGAACACATCGCCTTTGGACAAAATAATGTGCTCTTTGTTGAAGGTGAACTCTACCTTCCCCTCCATAATAAAGTGCATATTGTAATACTCAAGTATCATGGGCCCTGCTTGATAACTAGGCTTAGCGATATTTCGACCAAGACGGAGCGGCCAGATGCCGCCTTTTCTGGCGAATTCGTCAGGGACGAATAGCTTTGATTCAAAAAATTCCTTAGCGGTTTCCTGCACGCCGATCACCATCCTATCCGTTATCCCTTCTATTGTAGCAAATGCTGAAGATGATTGAATATGGCGCAGAAGCGAAATAAAAACCTCTCTCTTTGGCCGTTGGATCTCGCCTGTTTGAGAGAAGTTTTTGCATTCTTACATATGAACTAAAATCAGATCGTTATCAATCGAAACACCGAATTTCTCCACCGTGACATCATACGTTTTGGTGCGCATCGCCGCATCCGTGATCATGCAGCCTGTCGGAATATCAAACTCCCACTGATGCCAAGGGCAACGCACAATTTCACCCTCGCGATCAAATTGAAAGTCACCTGGACCTCCAGAAGAAACGTAGGCTGTCACCAGGCCTTTGCACAACTCTGCTCCTTGATGAGGACAAATATTGCGCAGAGCATGAAAAACTCCGTTGATATTATAGATACCGACACTACGTCCTTCAACTTCCACAATCTTATGGGTACCAGGCGGAATCTCCCCTACCGTCCCTACGATGTGCTGCGAGCTTCGCTTCATTTCGTCTCCTCCGTTTTGCGTGGAGGCAGGCCATATAGCTTAGCTGCATTCTGATAGTAGATGCTGTCCCATAGCTCAGGTTCCAGTTTAGGCAACGCTTGACTCGGTGAATCATAATCCCAATGCGGATAATCACTGCAAAACATGAGCGTTTCTTTGGCATAAATGCTCTCTAACAAATGATCGAAGATCTCACGGTTCGGTGTCTCCTCAAACGGTTGCGTGGTCACACGGACATGCTCTCGGAAATACTCGCTCGGTTTCTTCCGAACCCAAGGCGTTTGCACCCGCAGTCCTTTCCATTCTTGATCGAGCTTCCACAGGAATGGAGCTAGCCACAAGACGCCGGCTTCCTGCAGGACGACCTTCAACGTAGGGAAGCGCTCGAACACCCCATCGAAGATAAAGCTGGCCAAATGTGCACCCATTACAGCGGGACGCGCACAACGCTGTTCAATGTAGTGCGTCACATACCCAGCCCCCGTATGTGGGCTATTAATGCCTTCACCTTCTAATCCAACGTGGATGGTGAAGGGTAAGTTATGGCGAACACAAGCCCCGTAGATCGGATCGTAATGACGATTTCCATAAGGCAGTGTAGCGCCGCTTGAAACAACCACCTGCACCATGTCGGATCGGCCCCCGACACGGTCAATCTCTTGCGCAGCAAGCTGCGGCGCCTGCTTCGCAATGAAGACAGAACCTCTCAACCTGCTGTCTTGCGAAAGCCAATGCTCAATCGTATATTCATTAATCCCTCTGCAGAGTGCAGCAGCGTAATCATAGTTAGGGGTCGCATGCACGGCATAGCCTTCCCCTGTGAGAATGCCGTATTCGACATTGTAGCGGTCCAGATGCTGCTTTTGCATGAAGGCCAGATCGCTGCCAGCGGAACCGCCGCCTTCCGGATACGCGTCAGCCATTCGGCCGCCTACGCCGCCATTGAAGTGCATGCCGCCCGGCAGCGCTGCCCMGTATTGCTTCATAAGTTCTTGATACGCTCGCGGCAAGTAAGGTTTGATAGACTCCAGTCCCGTTGCTTGATGAATGTCGCAATCGATAATCGATCGTTTCAGCTTCGGACGCGGGTCCGCTGGCAACTTCGTGTCGGTGTTCGTTGGCATATCGTTCGCCCCTCCAAAAGTTCTCATTAGATAACAGGATGCGAGGTCGTATTTACGAAACATCCTTGCTTCTTGACCTTAATGTTACGTTTCCAGCGGCCAAACAACAATGCTGTCGTGTCTTGATCTTTTGCGATTTTGTAAGGTGGCTACATGTGACTAGAGGATGGCTCTCATACTCTCCATCTACTGAAAAATGCAAAAGAGCAACTTTTCTCTATTACATACACGATTTCAGGCGAAATCGATGCAAAAAGGCATCAATTTCTGTATTTTCAGCTCTGTTTTGACCTTTTCGGCCGCAATAGATGCCTTTTTGCATTTATTTAAAGCGTTGAAAGGAATTTCCCTGAAAAGGATGCCTTTTTGCATTTTTGCCAGTTGTGAACCAAACATAAGTAAGGGGTAAGCTTCGCTTACCCCTTGCGCCTTACCACTTACCCCTAAAACATATACGCTTATATGTAAAAAAGACCAGCCCATTAGGCTAGTCTTTCCATTCATGAAAGCTATTTTCTAGCCTCATATTCAGCCGATATGTTCTTAAATACCTTATAGCTGCGATTCGCGCATTCCGAAATCGCGATCGGATGGAACCCTCTCACTTCTGAATATAGCGTATCGTGGAGCGGATCTGCCCAAGAGGCCGGAAGCTTATCAGCCCCGAGCTTCGCCCCCATAATGGATCCAACAGTAGCACCGTTGCAATCCGTATCCCAACCACCTAGAACGGCTGTCGTAATAGCCAGCTCAAAATCATCCTTCGCAAAGATCAGCGACGCAGCAACTAAGGCTGCATTATTGTTCGTATGCACACAATGATAGTGCTTGAACGCTTCCCAGATGCGATCGACAAGATCCAATTGGTCAACTGCACTGCGTGCAATGTCTACTGCTTTGCGAATATCATGAGCCAGCCGGCAGTTGCTTGGAATTTCACTAAGTCCTATTTCCACAATACGTTCATTATCCGTTTCGTTAAAAGCTGCTGCAATCATGGCAGCCACAAACATTTCCCCGTAAATGCCGTTCTTCACATGGGAAAAGGAAGCATCCCGCCAAGCTAATTCAGCTGCCAACTCTGGATTTCCTGCCGCGCCGTAAGCAAAGCCATCAGCTCTGATCTGTGCTCCAATCCACTCCCGATACGGATTTAACCAAGTTCGCACCCAATCACTCTTCTGTGCCCAGTCCTCCGTTTTTTCACCTTGCATATGCGAGGTTACCTGAGCGAAATTCATATATGCTTGCGTCTCTGCTGTACATACCTGCTGATAGCTAAGATACATATGCCACAGTTTGCCAATATCCCAGCTATCAAAATCCAAACCTTTTTCCTCTAGAAGAATCAAGCCTAACACGGTGTAACGGATATCATCGTCGGTTTCCATAAACTGAATACGTTCTTTCAAGCTTTTATGGCACCACTCATTCAAATTCAAACCGTACTCGGCAGACGCCCGCGAACTCCCTGGGGTATAACCGCTAATTGGCCAAGCATCTGCTCCTTTGAACCATAGCTCGATATTTTTCCATCCGTGTCTCCCACCACTGCCGTACATAAAATGACCATTTTCCAGCGGTTTGCCTAATGCGCATCCAATACTCCTGCCAAGCCACGCACCGTGGAATTGGTTGAGCCATTCGGCTTCGGATTTATCAACTGTTAGTTGTCTAGGTCCTTCAGGTCGTAACGCAAGAATGCCAGGTAGATCTGAAGGCTCTGTATATGTAAAATCAGCGCTAATTTCAAGCTCCATCAACTGGTGATAAACCGCCATCAGCCTCGCTTCGTCATCTCCGGCTGCAGCCCACTTGTCTAGAAATCCGCTGACATCGCAGCCCTCTTCTCCCCTTTGTTTGATTTCCGCATGTACAATTCCCTTTAATTTTTCCCAGCCAGCCATCGTAAAACCACCTTTAATATAAGATTTTAAGCTGATTATACGAATTTGGCTTTAGCGAATCTTCTCAATTTCTTTCGCACTTCTCAAAATAATTGCTTCACGCCAAATTGTTTACGATATTCTTGAGGAGATAGTCCGGCATCCAAATTAAAGGCTCGATAGAAGGAGGCCAAGCTCTGAAACCCACTGGAAAAGCTAATGTCTGCGATACTATCGAGGCTCGTGACAAGCTGTTTCTTAGCTTCGCTAATGCGCAGCTGCGTCATATAAGCAATAAAGCTGATGCCAGTATGCTCCTTAAAAAGGCGGCTTGTCCGCGCGGTGCTCCAGCCTAGATGCTCAGCAACATCGGTAAGTTGAAGGGGCTCTTGATACCGTTCTTTCACAAAAAGCATCACTTCTTTGATCTCGCGCTGCGAATTGGACATATTCTTCCATTGCTCATTGCTGAAAGCACTCCTGTAATGGCGAAGTAAGATAACCCCCAACTCTAGCAATTTGCAACGAGTAAGCGTTAGATAACCCTCAGCCTTTGCATCAAGCTCCTCATAAATCTGTTGAATGAGTACCCCGATTTGCCCCGCAAGCGGTGTTCCAGCCCCAATATGGTTCTCAAATCTCTCAGAACGATAGGCAAATGGCAGTAATAATCGTTCATCTTCTTCAAAAAGGAGACTCGGATCGAAATTCAGAAAAATATATTGGCTTGGATCGTGCTGTGCGGATTGAGCAATATGAAGCTCCGTATTATTGACAATAAAGACATCGCCTTTGCGAACTTCGTATCGTTTATTTTCAAAAATAAATTGCCCTCTCCCTCCCCGGCAAAAGCCAATTTCCAAGCTAGAATGGAAATGAAGAGGTTGTGGATACGGTTTTGGACACCAAAGATACGCATTAATTGGAATGAGATTGTCATATTCGATCTTCTGCTTCAATTGGTTTCAGTCCACCTTCGAAATTAAGATAGCTCTATTTTACCATTAGCAAAAATGTTGTGGAAAATAAAAATGCCGCTACTCATTTTTACGAAATTGTAATGTCTCACTCCTCATTTTTATGCGATTGTTATGCTTGAATTAGTAAGATTAGTCCTGTAGACAACAGCGCAACAAACAAATCCAATCCACTTGAGGAGTGTTTCTCGATGAAAAATAAACAAAAAGTTCTTGCCGCTCTCACGATTTCAGCAACTGCCCTAATATCCGCCATTCTTCCTTACCATGCCCTAGCAGCAAATCCTTTCACGGATTCCGCAAGTGTTGCGCAAATCCAAACTGCGATTGAGCAATTAGCTCAGCAGCAGGTACTGTCTGGTTATGAGAACAATACGTTCAAACCTAATCAAGCCGTCACACGCAGTGAGATTGCCAAAATGGTAGCCCTCTCTTTCCACGTAAATACTTCTGTGGATGCAACGACAGCTAGTCCTTTTCAAGATGTGACTTCAAAAGATTGGTACTATAACTACGCCATTTCCCTTCAGTCATTAGGCGCTATGAATAGTGTGTCCGGCCAGCAATTCGCTGGGGCGCAGACGATCACGGCCGAGCAGTTGAGCAGCATCATTGCGACGGTGCTTCAAGTTGACGTTGCAACGATTCGCCAGTTGCCAAGCTACGCATCACTAAGCAGCCAAGTTACACGCGGTCAAGCTGCCTTGCTTCTCGTTGATGCTCAGAAAGTCGCTCCTGTTCGTGTCACGAAACTGGAAGTTTTGAATGCTATTTCCCTACAGGTGACCTTCTCAGCACCGATTCCGACGGCAGAATTAGAGCTAGATCCGGCGTCCAAAAACTTTGTTTTCGACAATGGCCTTGCTATCAATAACGTGCCGCGCCTAAAAACAGGTGCTGTATCCACCTATATCGTTCCAGTTCCAACACAAAAAGCAGGTACAACGTACTCACTGTCTTATAAAGGTCAACCTGCTGTAACATTCACAGCTAGCACAGAGAAAATCCGTTTGGATTCCACGGCTCAGGTTGCCAATGATCTATTCGAAGTTGAATCCCATCTGACTGACGGTGTTGCGGATTATGGTTATGTCATCGCCGCTTACAGCAAGGGTCGTCCTGGTTCCTTTATCGTTGATGCATCGAATCGTTACAACGGCATGACTTACCAGATCCTATCTTCCATGCGTAATCGCCAAGTTCAAATCACCCCTGCGGGCGGTGCAACGATGACAGCTAATTACTTGCCATTCACGCAAGCAACCGATGGTCGCCAAGCGCCGAAGTTCATTTTGCCTAACGGAGAGACCTTCAAACCTGGTGTGACCTATACGGTTTCCGCAGACTGGGCGACCCTAAAGAACCCTACTTTTACGGCAAAAGCATTCGCTCCGCTCCAGCTTCAATCCGCTGCCGCGGTTGATGCGAAGACAATTGCAGTCACACTAACGCAGGATCCGAAGGATGAAATCTTCGTTTCCCGCCGCGTAACCCTAACTGCTGCCGATGGCAAAGTTCTGACTGCTGAATACAGCTTGACGACACGCAAAGGTGCCGTGGGTACGTTCACGCTTCTCAACAATGATCAGTTGGTTCCAGACACAACATACACAGTTGCGCCAGTAGGTGCATGGGCGACAGCAACAGGCGTCACTTTAAACTTGAAAAAGTAAGTGTAACCTCAACAATCGAATGACAAAAAGATAAGGAAGATGACCTGTGATCAGGTTCTCTTCCTTACCTTTGTTTGCTAAACTTATCCACAGGTACTGTGTTTCCTTGGCTTCTTTTACTCTAAATCCAGAGGTGACCTTCTATATGGCATTCATGAATAGTTCTCTATTCGCACGCTTAACACCGCTCACGCTGTTTCTTGTGTTAGTTGGCTGTAGCGGCCAACAGCCGAACGCAGTCAACACCATCAACCCAACGAAGACAGCAACGCCTTCTCCTACTGCTGCTGCAACCCAAACACCGGCGACAAGTTCCTTACCGGCGACTGCGAGCCCTTCACCTCCAGCGGCTGTGGATACAACCCTGATGGTGACGCATTCGAAAAGTGACTACATGTCCTTCCTCGATCCCGCTTCAGGCCGGATGGAGAAACTTGTCGTAGGAACGGCCCCTTTTGCCATCGCAGAAGGGCCGAATCATCGCGCTTATGTGTCGACTGCTGAAGGCGTAGCCGTCATCGATACAAAGCTTCGTTCACGAATTGCGCTTGTCCCTTATCAGGCTAATGTGGGTAAACCACCACGCTTTGGTGAATACCGCTCGGGCGGCATGGGAGTTGCCGTATCGCCAGACGGTAAATTCATATATGTCGGTGTGTATCTCGATGGAGGTAAGAGCCAACTTGAGATCTTAGATTCGGAAAAGCTTGCAATGACAGGCCGAGTCGCTGTTGGCGTACGACCTTTTGACGTTGTAACCAGCCTTGACGGTCGCGAAGTCTACAGTATCGATCACGACGGCTACACCGTGACGGCTGTTGATCCTTCCAACCTCAAAGCTCGCACGTTAGAAGCTGCTCCTTTCGGTAAAGGGGGCTTCGAGAAGCCGCACTATGCCGCAGTTCGAGCTGACGGCCGCTTACTTCTGCCTTACCAAGGCCGCGGCCTTGTGGTGCTGGATCCGAAGAGCGGCAGCTACACAACCGAGCCCTTGACGGGGAACACACACCAAGAAGGTGTCACGCTTACCCCGGACGGCAAGCAGCTGCTGGTCGTTGGCATCGGTTCGGCAGGCAGTGCTACGGGCAAGCCCAATTTGACTGTGCTCGACGCCAATACCTATAAGGAAAAGATAATCCCGTTAACTCGCATGCACCAAATGGTCGCCAGCAGCGCCGATGGGCGCTATGCCTATCTCACAGGGGGCGTCACTTATGCCGATACGGGCTGGAATGGAATGACGGTGGTCGACCTGGCAGCAGGCACGACACGTGAATTCGAGCTGCCTGATTACCCGCTTGATGTGCAGCTGTTGACGAATAACTAGTCTTAGCCGATCCTTAGAGTTCCTAGGTTTGGAGACAGTCTTGATTCACAAATCTGATTAACTGGATAATATACATCTATTAAGGTGAAATTTCTTAGAATAATCGATTTAACTGGAAAATATGTAGTTAATATTGCCTCTTTGGTGCATATCGGCTAAAGTGGTCGAAATTAACTACAGTTTTTCCATCTAATCTGCGTTTGTACGGAAAACCTCAATATTTAACTGTATAAAATCCATTTATTTACCTGGAAGACAGTGGTTACTCTACTCGCGACCAGCATTTCACACATCATCATGCCCTAATTCTTCGCCAACTTTATAAAAGTATCTCGGTAGGTATTGAATTGCTCAAGAGCCGCTTTCTTCCTGTATCGCCGGAAATCAATCCCCCTTCGCCATATAACCAACACCAGGGTAGGTCACAATCACTTCCTGCCCTTCGGTGTGGGCCTTCAGCTTCTGCCGAATGCGCGCGATGGTAACGCGCAAATACTCAACCTCATCGCGATACTCACTTCCCCAAATCTCGCTCAACAACTGCTCATGCGTCATGACTTTGCCTTCATACTGCAAGAGTAGAACGAACAAATTATATTCCGTCTCGGTGAATTTCACGTCCGTTCCACCTAGTCGGATGCGTCGCTGAGCTAGATTGACGTTCACAGGTCCAACGGTCAATTCACTCACCGTAGATGGTGAAGGCATACGTCCATCCAAGCGACGGAGCACCGCATTGACTCTGGCGAACAGCTCGTCCAGCGAAAACGGCTTGGTCAAATAATCATCCGCCCCGAGATTCAACCCCTGCACTTTATCTGCACCATTGCTTCTTGCTGTTAGCATAATAACAGGCACACTCGAATAAGCGCGCAGTCTGCGCAATACTTCGAAGCCATCCATCCCCGGCATCATTAGATCCAGCAATATCAAATCTGGATCGACGGCTTCCATCTTCTCCAGCGCCTCGGCCCCGCTCTGACAGGCCACCGTTTCGAAACCTAAGGATTTCAAATTCGCCGCGATGAACCGAATGATTTTGGGCTCATCGTCGACGATCATGATTTTCTTTGCGCTCATGCTAGCTCATCTCCCCCATTAAACCGTGGAATCATCAAAGTGAATCGGCTTCCCTCACCCAGTTGGCTTTCAACCTGAATGGCTCCGCCATGGGCTTCCATAATTCCTTTGCAAATCGCCAACCCAAGCCCCGTGCCCCCGGTTTGACGACTGGACGATACGTCCACGCGATAGAAGCGATCGAATAATTTCTCCAAATGTTCCTCTGCGATACCGATCCCATTATCCTGTACGTGAACGTAGACATACTCTTCATCTGCATGTGTGGTCACCTGAATGATCGGTTCCCGCTCGTTATAGCGAACTGCATTGATGAACAAGTTCAAGAAAACCTGTTCCATCCGGAGCTTATCTGCAAAAACTAGAGGCGTATCCGAAGATAACGCAACCTCCAATTGAAGTCGTGCAGCGCTGATATCTTCAGGCAGTCTATGTCTAGCACTTTCGATTACGGCGGCTAGCCTCAACGGTTGCGGATGTATCCCCATCGCACCTGATTCGATTTTGGATATATCCAGCCACTCATCGATAAGATCTTGGATTCGGCCTATATCCTCGTGAATGCCTTCCAGCAGCTCCAGCTTAAAGTCCTCATCCCAGTGGGCATCCCTGCGCAGCAATGTTTCCACACCGCCGCGGATACTCGTAATCGGAGTTTTGAATTCATGCGACGCTAGTGAGATGAGATCGTTCTTCAGCGCATCGATTTCATGCTCCTTCGTTCTGTCACGCCACACGTAGCCGCGGCCAAATACCCGCCCCTCCCGCGCAACCTGAAACGCGGATACCATCATAAAGCGTGGCTTGCCTTGCTCTGTTTTCACCGTTAAGGCGCTCTGAACTCTCGGCTCTGCTGTCAACTTACATAATTGGAGCTCGTCCTGATCTTCAGGCAATAGCTCAGCAATCCGCTCAAATAAATCAGCTTCTGGCATATGGGACAATTCACCCATTGGAATCGCGAAACTTTCCGCCATCTGATGATTGGCATACAGCACGTTATGCTGCACATCAATTAGGACAATCGCATCTGACATGCTTTCCAAAACAGCATTCAGCGTCGCATGCTCGTCCTGCAATCGTTGTGTGCGCTCTTCTACGCGATGCTCAAGCTCGCTATTCAGCTGCAGCAAGGCGCGTTGGTTTTCCTTGATCTGCGCGGCCATGCGGAAGAAATGCTCGGCAAGCTGATGCAGCTCTGCGGGTGCTCCTCGCGGTACAACCTTCTGGTCTGGCTGAGCGAATGATCCTCCAGCTAATCGCTGTGTATAGCCGACTAAGGCGTGGATCGTGCCGTTCAATCTTTTGGCCAACAGACTGCCTAGCAGTAAGGTTAAAATGAGCGTAAACACTAACAACAGCAACGTGATCCGTAAAGATTCCGTGAATGCTGCATTGACGGCTGCGGTCGACCTGCTTACCCATACAATGAGATTCAAGTCTGGAATAAGCTTGTATGTAATAAGTTCTTTATGCGATGAGGCGCTTAATGTGTAGGTGCCTTCGCCTTGTTTGTGCACTTTGGCATCGGCGACGACGGGCTCCTTGGATAAATCCGCCATGGATTCCGTTAACGCTGCATTCGGATGATAAATCGGCTTGCCGGCATGATCCAGCACAACAGGATACGCCTCTGTCCCATAATCGTATTTGGTAACGAGCGTCTTAATTGGCCCTAGTTCAAGTACAGCTAATACGAAGCCATCCACCTGCTTGCTGCCCTTGTAAATCGGTACGGCAATCGCTATAGCTGGTTGGTTCAAGCTCTCAGGGCCTTTGAATAACGAAGATATAATCGCTTTCTGTCCAGCCTTCACACGTGCCGTATAGTCTCGATCGTTAACATCAACACCAATCAGATCCGTCGACATCCGGTGTGTTGCTTTGATCGTACCTTTATCATCGACCACATAGATGCCTGTGAATCCCTCCAGATTCTCTTGCAGCGATTGCAGCTTCAACGTCAGACTCTCCCGAGTTCGAAAAGCCGCATCCGATGCCGAGATCGTAGCCGCCAAGGTTTCAACGGCATTGCGATGATAGGACATATAAGCTTCCACCGCATCTCCAAGGCGATACGTCGTCTGCCGCTGGTTTTGGTTCGTTTCCTGTGTAATATGCTTAATTTGCGAAACCTGAAAGCCGCCTAGAATCAGGATCGGAATCAAGGCCATCAGGGCAAATGTAATCGTTAAATGTGACCTCATGGAATAATGCTTCAATTGGAAATACCCCGCTCTCCGGTTCAAGCTTTTGTTTGCTTTCCAACTTATTTTACCACTGACAAATTTGTAATGAAAATGAAATCTAACTTTCATGTTGTTTTAATGTAACTTGCCTATAATAAAGACCAACCCCCCTTTAAAATATATATACTTAGACCCACAGCCCGTTGCTGTGGGTCATTTTTTTTGGCATACTAGGTAGACACTAAACACTAAAGGGCGGCTACGTATGACAACACCTGACCATGAATGGATGACGACCAAATTTCGCGGAATCAAGAATGTCATTTCCTCCTACTTAACGCAGGTACTGCCTCAATTTCAGATATCACCGATTATGATGTATGTCTTGGAGTATCTACGCAAGCATCCCGACTGCATCGCGGTGGATATGGCCAACGAATTCGGGTTAACCCGGGGAGCGATTACACAGCTATTGGATAAAATGGAGGAGCAAGGACTACTTGTCCGCAAACCCCATCCGACCAGTCGCCGCAGTCATCTTCTACAAATGACGGATAAAGGGAACGAGCTCATCATTCACATTCTCGCTGCGTATAATAAGAAAATCGAACAGCTCTTTACTTCTTATACAAAAGAAGAGCTCGCGGCATTGCAACAGCTATTAGCTAAAATGCCTGTTTAAAGAAGCTGTAACCATAAGTAGATTCTTCTACATAATGGACAGCTTTTTTATATGTCTTACTAGTAGAGCTGCTTCCTCTTCCAACTCATTAAAATTAGCCGAAACAGACTCCGAAGGGGAACGAAGATGCCTTATTAGGCCGTAATCAGACGAAACGAGAACTAAGGGGAACGTAAAGGCACTACAGGCTCAATTTTCGTGAGTTATGAGAGTTTTCAAAGAAATAAGATACGGTAGTTCCCTTACGATGACGATTTCACCTATTTTTCCGCAAATAGAGCATCCTCGTTCCCACTACATTGGTGGACTTGTGTGACAACCCTTTTCATCTTCCTCTTGACGAATTCGGCTTTCAGGTATATTGTTTAGTTTCTAAACAGTTAAACAAATAAACACATAAGGAGTTTATCGTATGCATAAAATAATGGCTATTACGGGGGCATCCTCAGGTATCGGACTTGCAACCGCCTTGAAGTTTGCCGAGCTTGGCTGGACCGTCTATGCAGGTACGCGTAATGTCGCTCGCGATCAAGAGCAGTATAGTGGTATCTCAAACCTTCATTTTATGGAAATGGAAGTAACGGATCCCGCTTCTATGGAAAAAGCCTTCGGCGAGATTGAAACCAAGCATGGTCATCTCGATGTACTGCTTTGTAATGCAGGTTTTGGTTTTCTGCGTGCGCTGGGGCAGGCGACTTTCGAGGAAATTCAAACTGTATTCGATACGAATGTATACGGAGTGATGCATACAATTCGAGCAGGCCTTCCCTTGCTTCGGAAATCGGATTCGGCTCATCTTATCGCGACAACGAGTGTTGGCGGCTTGGTCGGTCAACCCTTCAATGAAATCTACTGCGCTGCAAAATTCGCTGTAGAGGGATTGCTTGAAAGCTTAGCTACCTACTATAAGCCTGCCTTTGGTATTGATGTCACACTTCTGGAGCCTGGTGCGATTGCGACGAATTTCAATGCTACGGTACTGGGGCACGTGCAGAAAACCGGCGGCATCTTGGAAGATGACTACAAACCGATCATAACGCAATATTTGGATAATTTCTCCAAACGCAATACCGTGCCGCAAACCTCAGAGTCTGTTGCAGATGTTGTCGTTAAACTCGTCACGGAGATGGATCCTAAGCCGCTTCGTCTTCGCACTTCTGAGCAAGCGGAGGCTTTCGTGCAATATAAAGTGAGTCAAGATCCAACGGGTCTTGCTGGGATGTTGAATACACGTAAGCTGCATTTGAATATGTAGGCAAAATAAAAGGCTACGCCGTCCTTCAAGGACGGGAGCGTTTATGGAGAAATACAGGAAAAKGGACTGTACTTGAGAAGTACGTCCCTTTTTGTATACGCCAGCAGCCACGTTGGCGCTCCTCTCTCGTGTAGGGATGCGGGCAGCCATGGCTAAACACTAGAGTAACTGTAGTTTGTACAGCTAATTTCACGTCTACTTCGTGTTTCCATAATTTAACTGGAAATTATCCATGTAATTTCAAGATTTCAAGTGAATGCAGATGAAATTCAATGATCTAACAACATAAATTCCATCTAATCTTGAAATTTGGAGGAATTTGCGAGAATTAACTGTATGTTTTCCATTTAGCCGGGGTGGGAAAGCCGAAATCGGATAAAGTGGAGAATGAACCTTTCTATATACACCACCCCACAGTGGCATTGTCCCTGGGGTGGTGTTTTCTTATCAACACACAATTTCCCACAATGTTACGATAGGATGTCCATAATCTTTCGGTACAGTAAGGGTGTAAGGGAAATCAACCATCCCTGCATGCTACATAAATCGAAAGGAGTTTTCAAACTATGAAAACAACATGGAAAAAACGCGCCGTTCAAACAAGCCTGCTAGCTATTATGACAACCATCGCATTCGGTGCAGTAAGTGCATCTGCGGCAGATACAACAACAGAAGCGAAGCCTACTGGGGCTATCCAAATGGTAAAGGCTGTTGGAGCAGTGCCAGCCCTTCACTTCCGCTCTTCGAGTGCAGGCTTGCTTAACCAACCTGCTCATGAGCGCAACTATTTGAAAATGCTAGCCACTACGTACGCACCAGATACCCTGACTGACTGGAAGAAAGCGCTAGACGATCGAAAGCAAGCAGAAGCGGATCTGCCAAAACCCACTTTCGCTAAAACAGTAACCATTTCCAAAGAAGATGCAGATGGCAAAATGCAAGTATTCCCATCTTCGGATGCTACATTCACAACGTCCTTAGAAGGTGGAAAAGACATCGAAGCTTTACCTCTACTACCTGCTCTCACTGCTGATGAGCTGAAAAACCTACCCGAAGGGGTAGCAGCTACCACCAAAGGCTTCGTTACAAGCATTACGAAGTCCGATGGGACAGCTCCAGAGCAGATTACCCGTCTTCTTCCAGTTGAGGATGGAGTTGCGAGTGATATAATGATAGCAAAGCCTGTAGAGTCTGAAAGCATGAAACTTCAACAAAAATTAGCAKAGGCGGTAGAAGCGGATGATGCAAATGCAATCCGTGCGATCTTGCCGGATTTATTGAAGGATTTTGTAAAGGGAACAGAAGACATGCGTGACATGACTAAAAAAATCAAAGAACAGCAAACGGAAGCTGAGAAAAAATAAATAAGCATGAAGTATAGTGGAACCGATCGCACAACATGGCGAATCGGCTCCACTTTTCCACATGTTAAAAGGCTTGGAAGGCGTGATATACGATGTATAGCATCTTTTTAGTAGAAGACGAAGAACATTTAAGAGGCGTACTTGGCGCCTATTTGGAGAAAGAGGGGTGGCAGGTGCGTTCGTTCCCCGATGGAATCTCAGCCAGAGAAGCGATCTCGGAGCGGCCGGACTTGTGGGTCCTCGATATCATGCTGCCAGGCGTGGATGGCTTCCAACTCATCAGAGAGATTAAAGCCGATCAACCCTCACAGCCCGTGATCTTTATCTCAGCTCGCGATGCCGATATCGATCGCATCATTGGTCTTGAGCTTGGGAGCGACGACTATTTGGCGAAGCCGTTTCTGCCACGCGAACTAGTCATCCGCTGCCGCAAGCTGCTAGAGCGCGTATACGCACGGCAAGGGAACAGCGTGCTGACAGCCTCCATGGAGCGCCGCGCGCAGCTTACTACGCTAGCTTCCTACACGATCGACGAGCCCGCTCGCACCGTAAGTGATAATGGTGGCACCACACTCGATTTGACTTCGAAGGAATACGAACTGCTGCTCTACTTCGTGCAGCATCAAGGACAGGTGCTCGAACGCGAGCAAGTGCTGCGCGCGGTTTGGGGCATCGACTACTTCGGCACCGATCGTGTCGTTGATGATTTAGTACGCAGACTGCGCCGCAAGCTGCCCGACATGCGTTTAGAAACCGTATACGGATACGGGTATAGGATGGTGAAAGCATGAGTCTTCGACTAGGCCAGTGGCCGCTCGCCATGAAATTATGGGGAGCATTCGCCGCATTAACCCTACTCATTTTCACACTGCTCGCGGTGTTATTGCCTTGGACGTTAAAGGGATTTTTCACGGAGCAGCTTTATGATATTTTGATGGATACCCAAAGTGGTCTCCAGATGGAAGCAACAAGAGTTGCGAGTCCTGTTTTCGCTATCCCCCTATCACCACAGCCTATGAACATGACTTCAATCTCAGGATCCGATCCATCGCTTGGAAGTCGCGTCCTAGTTGTCCCTAACGCTGACGGAAGCAGTATCATGCAAATGGGAGCTTCATCGAGCGCTTCTGCTCCCACAATGACCGAAGTTTCTAAGCTTTCCGCCCAGATAACAGCTCCTTTTGAAAGCACAACACTGACCGGCCCTTCCATTCGGCATTTTACGATCAGTGGCACACAAGCAGCGGAGGCCGTAGCAGCAACAACACTCCGTCCTGCAGAGCCGTTCATGGCAGCCATGGAGAAAGATGCGCTGGCCCAGATGCAGCCCGTTGCCAAGTATACGCGCAGTATTGATAATAACAGTATCTTTTATGTCATCCGCAAAGAGATCGTCCAAGGAGCACCCAACTTTATCGTTTCCTACGCTTGGGGCAACTACCGCAATGATCTCATCATGTCGATGTTCGTCCGACTGATCCTATTGATGGTTGGCCTTATCGTGATCAGCTGGCTCCCCTGCTTACTGCTGGCTCGGTATTTCACACGTCCGCTCGTTCAGATGGAGCGCCATGTGGGACGTATGGCCGAACGCGATTGGCATGAGCCCATCGACACGGGGCGCCGTAAAGATGAGATTGGCCGCCTAGGCAAAGCCATTGAATTGATGCGGCAGCGGCTTGTAAAGCAAGATCGTGCGCAGCAATTCTTCCTGCAGCATACGTCGCACGAACTAAAAACACCGGTCATGGTGATCCGCAGTTATGCGCAATCCATACAAGATGGTGTTTTTCCCAAAGGCACGTTAAGTGCCAGTTTAGGCGTCATTATGAAAGAAGGCGAACGCCTGGAGAAGCGCATCCGCGATCTGTTATTACTGAACAAATTGAATTATTTTACGGCCAAAGAGAAGCCTTTCCATGCTTTTGAAATCAAAGCAGTCATCGAAGATGTTGTCGAACGACTCCGTTATAAGCGTCCTGAGATCACCTGGGAGCTGAACCTAGCTCCTCACACGCTCCATGGAGATCAGGAACAATGGAAGATCGCTTTGGAAAACATGCTCGATAATCAGCTTCGTTATGCCGAAACTTGCATTCGGATCCGCATGAGTCCCGCTCCTCATTTTGGAATTAGGATGAGTAACGACGGTCCGCTGCTCGATGAGACAATCGCGGATAATCTGTTCGAGCCTTTCCGCACCGGCGGCAAGGGGCAGTTCGGACTCGGCCTGGCTATTGTGAAACAAATTATGGATCATCATGCGATGAGCGTTCAGGCTAAGAATGAAAGTGACGGTGTCACTTTCACCATTTTACCTGCTGACGATACGGTTCGAGGCTCCGAGACATAGCACGAAGTAGCAGAAATAAATAGCTGCATAAAGGACCGTCGTCGTAATCACCGGAATGAGGATCTCACCGCTAATCAGCTTGATCGTCGTCAGCGCCCTGAGAACCATGATACTATGCGCAACACCTAGTATTAGCGGCAGCATGAATACGAACAGGGTCTGTTTGGCGATCGTCGTCCTAATTTCTTTGCGGCTGACACCGATTTTGCGCAGCATCGCATAGCGCTCTTTATCCTCGTTCGCATCCGTCAGCTGTTTGAAGTAAATCATACAGCCCGTCGCAGCCAGGAAGACAAGTCCTAGGAAACCAAGCGTGAATATGTCCATGCCTGCTGACTCCATGTTTTGGCGATATTGATAATAGTAGGAGGACAGCCCGTACTGCTCTGTTTTCAGCTTCATTAGGGAATTAGAGGTCAGCTTCGTTGACCCTTGATTCTTAACAACATACCCTTTGTACGTCACTTCTTCTGATCCTGGGACCAGCTTGGCATACAGGGAATCACTGACGATGAAGACGAGATCGGGGAAGCTCCATGGCAATATTCTTCCTACGATGAGTTGCTGGACCGTTAGCGTTTGCTTGCCCCCCTGAGTATTGAAAGTAATCGTGTCTCCCTTCACTTCATTCAAGGTGAAGGTCGAATATCTCGGCTGTATGACCGCGATGTCTTGATCTTGGAGTACCACTTGACCCTCTCTATTCAACACCTCTGAGGTACGATTGTACATGGAGGCTGACACCATCTTGATTGGAACTGAACTTGGCGAGTGACCTGATGGACGATAGTAGAAATTCGTCACGTCCGCCGTAACTCGTATAATCGGTACATCTAGCTTGGCTTCGATTGGATGTTCTGTATCCTGCTCCAGCATAGTGCTAACTTGCCCATCGAAGCTTGCACCTTGTGATATGTGCATGTAGCTGAAAGGAGCTTCTTCCTCTGCTTCTTTGGTGATCGTGAAATAGGAGCTTGAACCCACTGTAACGACACAAAGCGTTAGCGCACTGAGCAGCGCAATCATCGTGAACATTCGCGTATTTCCACGAATGCGATAAATCAATTGCGCTGTGGAGATCATGTTTATGCCTTTATAGTAGCGAGACTTCGTCTTTTGGGCGATTTTCAAGATATAAATGAGTGCATACCGGAATAGCAGATACGTGCCAGCGATCAAGGTGCCGAAGATAATGAGGAGGTTCCGTCCCAACTGGGCAGAAGTCGCCATAGGCTGGAACACTGTCCAATAGCCGAGAATCAATAGGGCCATGGCCAAAACTGCTGAAAATGCCGATGGCTTCGGTACCTGCTCCCCCTCTTGCTCTGCCTTGAACAATTCCACGAGCTGAAAGCGATAGATCAATCGGTAGCTATGGATCGAAGTAACGACGATGATGATGGCAAATACGATTAGTGTGTTCACAATCGCCTCAGAAGAAATACTGAAGCTGACTTCAACGGTTGAATCCAGCAATTTGAGGAACATCATCGCAAACAGCTTGGACAGTAACGTCCCCAGCACGATACCTACTGCAACGGCGCCAATGCCCATGATCATATTTTCATAAAATAACATGGTGCCTATTTTACGCTTCCTCACGCCAAGCAACGCGTACAAGCCTACTTCTTTCTTCCGCTTTTTGGTGAAAAACGAGTTGGAATACCAGATAAACACCGCAACGAACAGGATGAGCACGATCGAAGCTTGTGTGAAAACGGACTTCATGCCTTCCCATTTCTGCATATTCGCCGCAATCTCCTCACTGTAGCGCAAGGAAACGAACGTATAGTAAATCACGACACTGAAAATCATCGAGATGAAATAGATCAAATAATTTTTCAGATTACCGATGACATTCCTTCTAGCCAGACTAAATAAGGTCACTTGCCCCACCCCCTAGCACCGAGAGCACATCCATGACTTTGTTGAAAAACTCCTTGCGCGAAGCGTTCCCCTTATTTAACTCCGTGAATAATTGACCATCTTTAATAAAGACAACACGTGTACAATAGCTGGCTGCGAAAGCATCATGCGTCACGATGAGAATCGTCGATTTATCCTGCACATTCAAGCTCTGCAAGCTTTCCAGAAGCTCTGTCGCAGACTTGGAATCCAGCGCCCCTGTCGGCTCATCGGCCAGTACGAGACTGGGGTTCGACACGATGGCGCGGCATGCGGCTGTTCGCTGCTTTTGCCCTCCAGAAATTTGGTAGGGGTACTTATCCAGCAACGGGTCAATGCCGAACTTCTTGCTGATCACCGCTACGCGGCGCTCCAATTCAGCCACATTCATTCTTGCTAAGGCAAGCGGGAGAATGATGTTCTCTTTCACAGTCAACGTATCCAGCAAGTTATAGTCCTGAAAAATGAAGCCCAGCTTGTCGCGGCGGAAGTTCGCCAGCTCTGCCTCCTTCATCTTCGTAAGACTAATCCCGTCAACGATGATTTCCCCTGAGGTTGGCTGATCGATCGTGGCTAACATGTTTAGCAGGGTTGTTTTGCCCGATCCAGACGGGCCCATAATACCTACAAATTCACCTTGCGTTATGGTTAAATCGATATCTTTCAGCGCTGTAAATACATTGCCTTTGGTGCCGTACACTTTCTTCAGTTGTTTCGCTTCCACGATCGTTTTCATATCGGTCATTCCTCCAATTAGCATGGTTTGATTCCTGATACCTCTATCCTACTATCTCCGGGACCTTGCAACCATCGAAGTAACTTACAACTCCTCAGCCTTACCTTACAATTTTGTCATGATTATGCTACCATTTCTGATGAAGTGGTATAATCGGCTCATTCGTCCCTTGAGGAGGCATCGACTGTCTGTGAAAATTATGATCGTGGAAGATGATAAAACGATACGCGATACGGTGGCTGAAGCCCTTGGCCGCTGGGGCTTTGAAACGATTATTATCGAACAATTCGACGCGGTGCTCACCGTGTATGTGAACGAAAATCCCCATCTCGTGCTGATGGACATTAATTTACCGGCATACGACGGATTCTATTGGTGCCGCCAAATCAGGGAAGTTTCGAATGTCCCCATTCTCTTCCTCTCGTCTCGTAATACACCAATGGATATGGTCATGTCGATGAATATGGGTGGCGATGATTTTATCCAGAAGCCTTTCTACACCGACGTCCTCGTGGCCAAAATCAATGCCCTGCTGCGCAGAACCTACTCCTACATGGAGACATCGGCTAACGTAATGACCCATAATGGCGTCGTCCTGAATTTGAAAGATGGTGACATCACTTGTGGGGATCAGAAAACAGAGCTTACCCGGAATGAATTCAAAATTCTCACCATTCTCATGCAGCATCAAGGCGCTATCGTCAGCCGAGAGCAGATGATGCGAGGCCTCTGGGAGGATGAAAGTTTCGTTGACGATAATACGTTAACCGTTAATATTACCCGCCTGCGCAAAAAGCTTGCTGAACTTGGACGCGATGATTTCATCACCACCAAGAAAGGGCAAGGGTATATGATCCCATGAGCTTTCTCTCCTATTTGAAGGATAAACGATATTTCATAGGAATGTATGCGGTGACGATGCTGTTCATTTCAATGATCATGCTTGTCAGTGTAAAAGGGCAGGCCGCCCTTAATAATATCACCTATACGAATGCGGGCTGTTTTCTATTCGCTGCCTTGTATATAACCTTTKGCTACTTCTATCGAAAGTCCTTCTACAAGGAGCTCAATGCATTTCTTGGCAAAAACCAACATCAAGATTGGGCCATCGCGGCGATGCCCGAACCTCAAACCAACGAGCAAGAGCTTTATCTACAGCTGTTAACGCAGCTGTCTAAGGATCAAGCCAACGAAACGCATCTCCTGCAAGCGGAAATCCGCAATCACCGGGAGTTCATCCTCTCCTGGATCCATGAAGTGAAGCTGCCCATTGCAGCCAGCCGTCTCATTATGGAGAACCGCGCCGGCAAAACTGCGGAATACCTCGTAGACAAGCTCGAGGACGAGCTTAGCAAGATCGATAGTTATGTCGAGCAAGCGCTTTACTACTCGCGAATCGACTCCTTCTCCAGAGATTATTTCATCTCGGAGTTGTCGTTAACTACCCTAGTGAAGGAGAGCATCAAGAAAGTAGCCAAGCTGTTCATCACCAAACGGATACGTCCGGATATGGAGTCGCTGGCCCTGAGCGTGAACAGTGACAGCAAGTGGCTGGGCTACATCGTGAACCAGATCATTGCGAATGCTTTGACCTACACCGACAATGGTGGCAGCATCACCTTCCGTTCCGAGGAAACCGACTCGGAGAAACGACTCATCATCCAAGATACAGGGATAGGGATCGATGCCGCTGATCTAGGCCGCGTGTTCGATAAAGGTTTCACCGGGAAAAATGGCCGAACACACAGCCGCTCGACCGGAATGGGACTCTACTTAGCCAAACAAATGGCGCTGAAATTGGGTCATGATCTATCCATTACCGGAGTGGTTGGCAAGGGGACTACGGTCACCATTCATTTCTTGAAAATGCAGCATTATAATGATTTGCGTTGATGTTATAAGCAGAAAAGCCTCCAAACCTGGATGTCAGGTTGGAGGCTTTGTGTGGTTGGCCTCATATTGGCCACAGGAAAAGGGAACGTAGGTGCGCTAATTGATCAATAACGAGGTGCTTATCGCGTGAAGGGGAACGTCAGTACACTATTCTGCCTTTACTACCTTTATGTCCTCCCAAAGTAGAAGAATAGCGCACCCTCGTTCCCTTTCAAACCCAAACAGCTCATAAATCGTGAAATAGCGTATCCTCGATCCCTCTCTGGTTAGTTAACCCCATAAATGACCTACTAACTAGAAGGGACTATGGTGGGGAGGGTGACCCTCCTTCGCCTGAATCACATTTCTGTTGTATCTACAACAGAAAGACCGAGTTACATAGAACGAGAAGCCTCTATTCTAGCTGCTGGTTGCTCGTGCTTTTTCAACAGGGACAAGAAAATAACCACGATAGCCACGACACCAATGATGCCTAACGTCCACATCGGACTACTCAAATTCAAGTTCTGACGGAAGTAGAACAAATCGCGAAGTCCTTCCGCCGAGAAACGAAGCGGCAGCCATGCGTACAGCCAGTCTTGACTAAATGTTGGCAATAATTCCACTGGCAGGGAAAGCACCGGAGCGCCGAAGAAGAACACGAGTACGAATAACGGTACACCTTTTAAACCAAGCCAGCTGACAACGGCCGTTTGCAACGAGAAGAAGGCAAAACCGACATAAGTAAGGAATAACCCCATTTCCCAATAACTTGGGATGGTTAAGCCCAACCATTTACCTGCTACAAGTAGAATACTGGCAGCCGAAGCCGCGGTGATGACGACACCACTAAGCAATTGGGACGCTTGAATACCAAAGCGATGCGCGCGCGAGCCCGTTTGTGTTGCTTTGCCAGCGGCCATGAAGAGTAACAGCGTTGTCACCATGGCTCCAAACCAAGCAAGTTGGGTCAATACAACAGGTGCATTCCCATTCGCACTGTTCGTGCCAACAGCATTTATGTTCTTGCTCGTGACAACAATCGGTGATGCAAATGCTTTAGTTTGGTCTACTGTGAGGGTGCCGCCTTTTTGACTAGCTTGTGCTAGCAGCTGCTCTCTAACTTGACCGTTAACACCGTTAAGGATCTGGGTCAGAACACCGTTCGCCATCGTAGCTGCGGTATTATTCATCCCTTGGTTCACGTATACGGTTACGGATGAAGCTTGTGGCTGAGGGGATAATAAGCTCGCTAACTTATGGCTGAAGTCTGCCGGAATGATGATCGCCGAGTAGGCTTGCTCTCGATCCATCGCATCGATCGCTTCTTGTTCACTGGCTAAAGTCGCCCATTTGAGTGGAGATACGGTGTCAGCTTGTGCTGGGGAGGCGGTTATCTTCTCCTGAATCAGCTTGCCGAAATTCATTTCTTGCCCGGTTGGAAGCTTCTCACCCGTATCCAACTGAACTAACAGCACGGGCAGATTCTTTGGAACAGGATTCACCGTCGAGCCGAGTTGAGCAACCCCTAGTAAAAGAATAACAAGGAAAACGACAATAATAGCTAGATACGGATGTTTCTGTTTAAAAAAATGATTCATTGTAAAGCCTCCTTTGATTTATAATTTCATATATTTCATTCAACGTTGTGTGAACGAAATTACTAAAAAAGAATCACTTTCTCCAAAGTGATACGGTGAAAGCGACCATATTTTTCAAATAACTATCGACATCGGTTTCTATCATATTCACTGCTGTGAATTGTCCGAGAACGGCCATCATACCAACGGAAATAACTTGTTTGGCAGCTAAACGGAAGTCCATCTCTCGGATTTCCCCAGCCTCAGCTCTTTTCGTCAGAGCTTCCGTTAACGCCTGGTGGCGCTGCATGATTAGCTGGGTCATAAAATTCTTATCCTCAGATAAGATATTATCTGAATCACGCAGCATAATTTTTATAAAATCCGGATCCCCAACAAGGGTGCTCACCAATCTTGAGATAAACAGATATAACACTTCTTCCAACGGCTGGCCTGGATGGATCCCTTTAATTAACTGGTCCATAAGCTCCATGCGATCTCGCTGAGCCTCATGGAAAATGGTCTCCAATATCTCCTGCTTTCCCCCTGGAAAATAGTGATACAACAAGCCATCTGTGATCCCGATATGCTTATTCATTGCGCGAATCGACGTCCCGTGATAGCCATGCTCGGCAAACAGTTGCTTAGCACCCAGTAAGATTTGCTCTCTACGTTCGGCAGCCTGAAGATCGCGGCTTGTTTTGGGCACTCTTTTCATACATATAATCTCGCTCTCATTGTTTCATTCAACGATCGTGTAATGAATTATAGACCACTTTTTTTGTAAAAGCAAGTGGTTGGGATCACTACTACTAAAGTCTAACGACAAGAAATTACCCTCATTAGCGACAAGAAAATCCCTACAAACATCAAAACAACAGAATTTCACCTCAAGAAAATCCCTACAATATGTGCAATAACAAAAATCACGACAAGAAAATCACCTACAGTATGTGCAGCCATTATTAAAAAGAATAGCCAAGGGTTGCCTCTGCAGGGTTTCTATGTAGCTCTTCCCTATTACACGCATTAGTTATGGTGAGCACTCTATGTAATGCGACACGACGGTTACTACAACCGGCGAATAAGTTCCGAGGAATACCAACGCTTCGCGAACCGAAATTAGATTCATTACACGGACTACTTATCCGAAAATGATGTGAACCAATACAAAAACACAGGTACAATTCAGCTGTTTGCAAATGGTAGCAGAAGATCAAATTACTCTATGTACCCTAAAGACAGAGAGGGAAAATTTGTGTGCTTTCATCTCTCACATGAGAACAACTCGGATGAGCCAGATTTCAATTCGTTTTGGAATTCCCACTGCACGGAATCAACTCAACTTACTTATAAAATCATTATACCTATGAGTGCAATTCAACATCGTAATATCTATATAAGACCTCATGATAATGCTGTTTCAATTGAAGGGGACTACACGGGGCCTGCACACTTATCAACCGACTTCCCTTGGTACAATAAAAAGCTATATCTCTTAAAATCCCTGCACATGCTGTATAAGCTCTCACTTCTCGTTTGGCCTACAGCATCTCTCCAAATGATTGGTGATGTCCAGGATTTACTCAATAAGGTAAAGAAAAATACAATCGCACAATAAGGAATGAGGAGCTGCTGGAGATGCGGCTCCTCTTTAAGTTTTTTTAGGGAAGCATGGCTGCGAGCAATGTGAGCGGCGGTTTAAAGAACACTTGGGTATGGTTAAGATACAATAATTTCTGCAACGCAGCAGCAGTAACCTCATGCGTGGGCAGCTGTTTGTTGTTCTGTATCGCTTGCTACGGAAGATAGTATCGCTACATAGCTACTTGTTATTAAAATATTTGAGCAATAAAGCTATTTTCTATCTTCTTTTGGAGTTTTCATCATACCACAAACTAGTTATACTTTTTAAAGTAATATCTTGAGCTATACTAAACTCTGACTTCAAATTTTGTAAATTATCAGAACTGTAAGAAAGGCTTTTAACTTTTTTTGTTGTAGTATCTAGAACACCAATTTCTTCCCCCTTTCCATCTACACGTTTAAATATTACATACCGTTCATCCCAAGCAATCTCTAAAATGTTTGGTTTTACTACTTGTTTATCATCATTATTCCATTCAGCAATTTCATAAGGTCCTTCTAAACTGACCTGAAAGACATTAAATTTGTTTGGCAAAGTAATATAACCTCTCATTTTTTTATCGAGATCGAGAATTCCTTTGTAGAATATCAAAAAGAGAATTACAATTAATATGGTAAAACCTAAAATTAAGAATCCGACTATTTTACCAATTTTGTTGAGCTCATTATTTGTCAAATTCATATCACCCCAACAAATAAATATTCTAACTACAGGACTGTTATACCACCTAAATATATTATAAGGGTCGTACAAAACCCAATGTAGTCATAAAAATAATATCATAACAAAAGCAGAAGTAAAACTTGAGTTATGATTATTTGGACCAGTTCGAAGAAAAACGAATGAAATCTAAGAGCAAAACTATAGAAAAAATGGTCTGTTGTCATGCAACATTCAACGACTTAACTGTCCGCAAATAATAAAGTATTAGACTGAAAATAAAGTGTTAGACTCAATAATAGTTATAGACTGCGAAGCCTTATAGAATGCGGGTTTCTGTTCCATTAGGTCCCGTTGTCGCCACAGCGGACATTACTTAGTCTAATACTTATTTTCATAAGCTGACCATTTTATAACTCAGAAACCGCGCCAGTTCAACGATTCCAGTCTAATACTTTATTTTCATCAAACATTAACAATACACCTTTTCATTGCACTCGAAGACCTTAACTCTGATTAGATTCATCGAGTGCAATGATTTAGGCTTTACTCATAGAAAATACACACATTCTTTCATGATAAATTGATGAATGCAACTCATTTTTATTGTGTATAACTCTTTATTTACCGCATTCAGCAGAGTTAGTTTCTGGTATAAACAGCTACGTTATAAGGAACAATTGCTCCTACATTTTGCGCACTAACGGCATAATTAACTACTAAACTAACGAAATTGCTTGGAAGAGTTGAAACTTCTCCACTCGTATAAGCCCACGGTTCGAAATTATATAAATCAAAATATCGAGTATAAATAGTCCACAAGCCGCCACTTTTCTCAGCTGCCATTAAGTAAGACATGTTATGGTAGGCTAAAAACATATCTGCAATCCCTACAAAAGAAAAAAAACCTTGATTTTACAAGGTTTCGTTGTAGGTACTTTCTTGTCGTTAGACTACTAAACTACAACAACAATCATTTCACAGCATCCATCAGTTGCTTATATTCCTTCGCGTGGTAAGGTCCGCCTTCTTTCATAACGGTCCATAACGGATCTATGTCTTCTTTCATCGACTGCATCATGTCATCGTGCCATTCATTCAGCAAATAGACAGCTTTCATATGGATATCGCTTCTTTCTTCAACAAGATTGTACTGTTCGTAGGGATCATTGTCCAAATCAAACAGCATATCTTTGGGAAATCCGTGATACCCGTCGTGATACGTTCGGATATATAGCCAATTCTCGAATCTGACGCTTCGCTGACATACATGTGCGCACTGGGATACTACCAGATAAGGTCTGCCTGTCTGTGTACCTTCCGTAATACTTTCTGCATAGCTCAAGCCATCCCATGACTCAGGTTTCTCCGTATCAAGCAAGCTTGCCAGTGTAGGGGCGAGATCAAGTTGATAATGGAGACCTTCGTCTACATTTCCTTTAAGGCCACCTGGCCAGCGGAAAATCATTGGAATTCGGCAGGTCCCCTGATCCGCTGTTCCATGCTCGGAGTAAATGCCTAATTCCCCCATATTCTCCCCATGATCCGCACTAACTATAATCGCTGTATCCTCCAATACACCCAGCTGATCAAGCATGTGCAGCACCTGGCCGATATGTTCATCCATATAGCGAATTGCGCAATCATAATTGTCAATAATCGTCCTTAAATCATTATGCTCCTCGATCATTTGGCTATGCCTTGGATGTCTGTAATAATGCGACTTGGCAAGCTTATTCATATCTTCAATACTGTGCTGCCCATTTTTGAGCTTGTGCTGTTGAAACACCTCTTCTGTGATCCAGGCCGGCATGGGTTCGTCAACAAAAGGATTGCCTACGTGGTCTGGCGTTCTATACGGCGTATGTGGGTCCCAGAAATTCAGATGCAAGAACCAATCTTCTGTCTTCGCATTATCTTCTAACCATTTGAGTGCGATCGGCAGCACTTTTTCCGCCGATTCTCCACCTTTATCCCCCACATTGAAAACCTCATTGAACCCTGCATTAAACGTCCATACGGAATGTCTTTCTGCAAAGGTACTGATCGATGCCGTTTTCATGCCAATCTTGCGCAATACGCTAGGAAGGCTCTCCGACGCTAATCGATCGCTGAAACCGCGCTCCATTCCTTCGCGTCTCATATCCGCAGCTGTCCCGCCGTGTCCGACAACGCCTGTATGGATGCCGAATTTGCCAGACATTAAAGCTGTTCTCGATGGCATACACGGCGCATCCGAGCAGTAATAGTTGTTAAATCTAACACCCTCGGCTGCGATACGATCAATATTCGGTGAGGTCGCACGATGGTAACCATAACAGCCGAGATGATCAGGACGCAAAGAATCTAAATCCAAATAAAGGATTCTCATAAATTATGTAACCAGCCTTTCACTTCTGTTATTGTACATGCTGTATCTATTCATTAACCCTTCACTGCCCCAGCAATCCCATCTACAAAGTAGCGCTGCAAGAACAAGAAAATAACAATAATCGGAAGAATGGCGATCGTACCTCCAGCCGCAATCCCTGTCCAATCTACAACGTTTTCTCCCCTTAATGCATACAATCCAACAGCAAGAGGACGGAGATTGGGGGAACTGAGCGTTAGTATTAAAGGAATCATGAACGAGTTCCAAGACCAAATGAACTGCATGATTGTCACACTGCCGACGATGGGCTTGGATAACGGAAGCATGATCGTAAGAAATGTTCTTAAAAATCCGCATCCATCCATGATGGATGCTTCCTCCAGCTCCTTAGGAATCTGACTGAAGAAAGTTGAGAAAAGCAGGATAAATATAATATGCGCCCCTCCCGCTTCCGCAAGAATAACCCCAAGCAAATTGTTCATCAGTCCCAAATGTTTGATAAGATCATAGATCGGAATAATCGCAAACTCCATGGGAACAAACATGCTGGCAACTAGTACCCCTAAGAGCAGCTTCTTCCCTCTGAACGTATACCTGCCAAGTACATAGCCGCAAGTTGCTGTTGCGATAAGTACGATAAGGATGGTGCTGATGGAGATAACCACACTATTTAGAAAGTACCGCTCAAAGTTCGCTTCATTCCACGCTCTGATCAGATTGCCCATCTGAAAGCTGTTCGGAAGCAGCTTAAGGCCGTTTGCAAAAAACTCACTCTGGGTTTTGAAGGACGCTGAAACCATCCATAAGAACGGATAGATCCATACGAGACAAAAAGCAGTCATAACGACGTGAAACATGGATAATCGAATGATCTTCATGATTTTGCACGACCTTTAATTCGTTTATTCAGCACGGATTGGATAATGGCCAGAATACTAACCGTTACTGCAAAGAACAGACCCGCTGCCGAAGCATATCCCAATTGAGGCAATCCCATTTCACTGGAAAATGCGTACCTGTAAATATACGTGGACACAACATCCGTGGCAAAGAAGGGGCCCCCGTTCGTCATCGTTTTAATTAAATCAAACACCTTCAGCGAGTTGACGACATTTAGCAATAAGATGACGGCTCCTATCGGCAATAGAAGAGGTATCGTGATATAAACGAATAATTTGGTCCCTCTTGCGCCATCCACTTCAGCCGCCTCATAAAGATCCTTCGGGATGCTCTGCAATCCGGCTAGCCAATAAATCATGTTAATCCCTAAGTTTTTCCACACCGAGATGAGAATAACGGTAAACATCGACCATTTGGCGTCGCCTAACCAATTAATCGGCGTATCGAGCCAACCTATTTTCATAAGCGCATCATTCACCGCTCCGTCACTGCCCCAGATGAAAACCATGATAATACCGACAATCGATGTCGTCGTGACTACCGGCAAGAAGATTAACGTCCGATATATGCTGGCGCCCTTAAGCCTTGGACGATTCAGAACGACGGCAAGTACTAAGGGTACAAGGAGATTTAATGGCACGACACCCAACATGAATTTAAAACTATTTTTATACGCATTCCAAAAATAAGGATCCTTCGCCACGTCAACAAAATTACGTAGTCCGACAAAAGTTGAATCTGACGTTAAACCCGACCAATCCAACATGGCGTAGTAGAAGCTGGCCGCAATCGGCCAGCCTTGAAACAGAACGAAAAGGGCTACAGTAGGAAGTAGGAACAACCAACACCACAATTCAATTCTCCACTTGGTTTTCATGATGCGCGAACTCCCCGTCATTGAATTGACTTATAATCTTGCTGTGAGTAATTTTTGTCAGAACTCCAGTTAGAGAAAATGAAATCATTTTTATCTACTTTCGCACCTTCCGATTTTGCCTTCGCAATCGCTGTATCTAGTGACTTATCAACAATATCAGATAACTGTTTAAGTGCAGCATTGGGTTCTTTAATTGCCCCGGCAACAACGCCTTGGAGAATATCACCTACACCTGGCTGAACATCCTTGTAATTCCCATAAACACTTGCAAGCTCAGGGTTCCTGATTTGCGGATTAGGCACTAAACGCGAATACTTCTGAGCAATGTCATAGTACTGCTTGAATTGTGGTATTTCCGATGAGCTCTCATTGACCTCTTTGAGAATAGAGAAGCGATCTCCCGCTTTAACAAGCACGGACTGATAATCTTTATTGAAGTACTCCTTTAAATACAGGGCAGCTTCTTTGGGATGCTTCGTTGTTTTGGACATGCCAATCCAAGGACTATAGCTGGATCTAGGCAGGAAGCCCTTCTGACCTGCATCCGGAACAGGTGGCGCCATGACACCAAAGTCCAAGTTAGGGTTGTCACGTTTCCATACGCCAATCGACCATTCCCCTTGCAATATAAAACCGGCTTGACCTTCTCCAAATAATGCTCGAGCTTCAGGTGCAGATATGCTCATCGTCTTCGGATGGAAACTTCCGTCATCCTTCAACCCCTTGAATAAATTCATGACATCAAGTACTTCTTTACTGTCATAGTTAGCATCATGCGTGATCAAACTGATCGGCGATTGTTGATTTAGACCGCTGCCTCCCAGTGCCGACCAGTCCATAGCCGCTAATTTCCATCGACCGATTTGTTTACCGCCCTCGATGATACCGAAAGCTTTGCCTTTACCTGCTTCTGTGATTTTCTTAGCGGCTTGGCGGAATTCTGTGTACGTCTTTGGCGGGTTTTCGGGGTCTAATCCGGCATCTCGAAACAACTGCTTATTGTAAAATACGAGCGTACTCGGCACACTCGCCAGGGCCGGAATGGAATAGACTTTCCCATTTAGCATGGTCGAGCCTTCAACAAAGGCGCCATCTGCGAATTGATTTTTGAAAGCGTCATCAATATAAGGATCTAACGGCTGATACCACTCTCCCTTTACCGCCATGCTTAATGACATGTTACCGGGTATTGGGTATAGATCTGGTGCATCCCCCGATTTAATCGCGGTTGTAATGGTATTCTGAAACTGATCGACGCTCATTAGCGTATATTCGATTTTGATGTTGGGATATTTGGCTTCAAAATCTTTGATAAATTTTTCACGAAAAGGCTTCTCGCTGTCTGCCCAGTCCATCACGCGCAAGGTAACTTTTTCTCCGGATGTCGACGTCTGAGCTTTGTCCCCGGCAGTTCCTGTTGCAACAGGAGTTCCTGTGCTATTCGGATTCGGATTTGAAGCTGAACACGCCGTCATACTTTGTACAATTAGAGCAAATCCGATGAATAAGGCAGCATACTTCCGTTTTTGTACCAATGGTATATCCCCCTTTATTTTTGAAAAAATTACTTCCTGAACGAAAGCTCGTGTAGGGTGCGCAATGAGGATTGGATGCCTTCGATTTAACTATTATGTTATCTTACAATTTATCCTCAGACCATGTAGACGCGATTCCACTTTTTGTACTTTTGATACTTTTTCGAAATTGATTAGGGGACATGCGGAATGTTTTTTGAAAAGCACGGTTGAAATGAGACGCATCGTAGAAGCCGCATTTTTGAGAAATAAATTCAATCGTATTCTCGGGGTCTCCCAGCATTCGTTTGGCTTGCATGACGCGCATTTTTTGAAGCATCTGCATCGGCGTTAGGTCATACACCTGTTTAAAGGCCCGGCTAAAATAGACCGGATTCATATGGTAAATTTCCGCTAATTCCTCGCGAGTAATATTGCGCTCCAGCCCTTTCTCAATATAATGCAGGGCATAATTAAATCGGGCGATCTCGAACGTCTCTCTGGATTTGCGCTTATCACCGATTTTAGAGCTTTCTACAATTTCATGAATCAGAAAGAGCGCTAGAAAGACGGACTGCATAGAAGAGAGTTCCTCATTTTTCTGCTGCCATAAGTCTTGAAGCTCGTCGAACTTCTTCTCATACAGAGCGGAATCCCTAATTTTAATCACTTTATTCAAAGGAAACAGCTGGAAGAAATCTTCGCCTTCCCTGACATGTAATTTCAAGCTGAGGAGATAATGAACACCTTCTTCCTGTGAGATAACATTAAAAGGCGTATGGGGGCGATGAATCATAACATCTCCGGTTTTGGCTATATACTCTTTACCGTCGTCTGTTGTAATAACCTCTCCTTTTTTGATGTAAGATACCGTCAGATAAGGCTGATCGAAATCAAACATGATCCGAGAGTAGTATTGTATTTTTTTAACATCAAACAGCGTAATCGCATATAGATCCTCGATCTGAGTTGACATGGATTCTTCACTCCTAATTGGGTATGGTTACGACAAAAAAGCTCCTGAGATAACATGATTGTCATCCCAGAGGCGTCGCTCAATGTTACTTATTCTTTTAGGATTAATCGGCCAGGAGGTCGCTCAACTATGTATGAAGTTTAAATCACAAGATGAGCAAAATCAACTCATTGATAACAGCAAAAAGCATGCCCCCAAAGATTTGGGAGCATGCTCGATACTTCGCTACGCTATGATTTTAAGCATTAACCTTCGCTTTAATCTCTTCCAATGGCTTGTGGTTACCGTATTTCGGGTACTCGCGCGTAGTTGGCGCTGCCCACTGAACCGCATTGGAGATAACGCGGCGGATTTGCTCATTGTAGTACGTACGGTATGTTTCATGGCCTGGACGGAAGTAGAAAATCTTCCCGTTCCCACGATGGAACGTACATCCGCTGCGGAATACTTCGCCGCCTTCGAACCAAGAAACCATGATAAGTTCATCCGGTTGTGGGATGTCAAAATGCTCCCCGTACATTTCCTCTGCCTCAAGATCAATGTACTCGCCAATGCCTTCCACGATCGGATGACCTGGTGCAACGACCCATAGGCGCTCTTTCTCGTCGGCTTCGCGCCATTTGAGATCACAAGATGTGCCCATAAGGGTTTTGAACACTTTGGAGAAGTGGCCGGAATGCAGGACGATTAAGCCCATGCCTGCCCACACACGCTTTTGAACACGAGCTACGATCTCATCTTGTACTTCGCCGTGTGCTTTATGACCCCACCAGATCAGGACGTCCGTGTTGTTCAAGACTTCTTCCGTCAAACCATGCTCGGGATCATCTAATGTTGCATAGGTGACTTGGACAGAACCGCTCAGTCCCTCACCAATGGCTGTGTGAATACCATCAGGATAGGCAGCGCGGACTTTCTCGTTTTCTTTTTCATGACGAAATTCGTTCCAAACGGTTACATTTAATGGTTTACTCATCATTTCATGCCTCCACGATAGCGTATTCATTCTTACTTCTGAGTATAGGTTTTCTCAAGTGCCAAGGAAAGGCAGAATTGTGCTTACTTCTTATTCAATACTGTCATCGGATGTCTCGCAATGTTATACTTACTGAGACGAAATCTTATTCGAAAATGTCCAGCTTAGTGAGGTATTCCATGCCTATGAACCMTACTCTTAGTCCTGCAAATTTAACTGAAATTAGAAATGAAGAAGTCGTGTACCAGAACCCGCTTCTTTTCTTGAAAATATGGGAAATCCAATACGACTCCCCCCAATGTGGCTTGCCTGACCCTTGGACATGGCACTGGCATAAGCAAGTTGAGTTTCTCGTCGTAACCCAGGGTCAACTCGGCATCCAAACGAAAGATGCCTACACGATTATGGAGGCAGGGGATGTCTTGTTGCTTGGTTCCTCACAACCCCATCGCACACATAAATACTCCGAAGCGCCCCTGCACCAAATTGTATTTCAAATTGATCTGACACAGCATTTCGATTTGAGCACACTCGCTTATTTGCATTTATTTTCGGAGTTGACGCATTCCCTCGAACCGTTTAATGAACTTTTCCGTTCAAATAGCACGGTTAGAGCAAATGCTTACCAGCTCATCCGGCAAATTCATGAGGAGTCACAAACGCGTACCGTCGGCTATGAACTAGCCATTGTTGCTGCCATTAAGCACCTCCTGTTGCTCCTTCTGCGCAATGATAAACGTGATCTAGCTGGGCTTACTGAGGATTCCGGCATCTCACGTTTGCGCCCTGCGCTGACGTATATCGACGAGCATTTGACAGAGCGAATTACGGTCGAAGATGTGTGCCGCATTCTAAATCTGAGTTATCATTACTTTATTAAGTATTTTAAAAAAGTGATGGGACTATCCTTTATTGATTATGTGAATTATAAACGTATCAAAAAAGCCGAGCGCCTCCTGCTCACTGGGGATCTCAGTATTATGGAAATTAGCTATGAAGCCGGCATTCAGAATATGGCTCAGTTCTACAAGCTGTTCAAGCGATACAATCAATGCTCGCCTAAAGAATTTAAGCAGCGGCTCCGGGATCATACGGAGGTGCAGGATGAGCAACCGGTCGGGGCAATAACAGAATGAAGATCGGCGGGCCCTTAGGGGAGGAATCCCGCCTGGCTGATGAAGACACGCTCCTGCGGGAAATGCCGCAGGAGCTGTTCGTGTACGCGCCGATACGCATCCCGACTGTACCAGTCGGTCAGCTCCAGCTCGTCATAAATGGCACGCACGCCGATGCGTGCCGTGCGCCCTCCCCCACTGCCATCGCCCATGAAGTAATCGTCGATGCACACCCGATCCACGATGCCCGCCAGCCGCTCGGCGAAGCCGTCCGAGCTGGGCAGCGCTGGCGCTATCGTGGCCTGCACCGGGATTCCGCGAGCGGCGAGCTCGCGTAGTGCTTCCAGCCGCGCCGCGATCGGTGGCGCGGACGGGGTGAACGCGCGGCGGATATCCTCGCGGTCCGTCTCCACCGTCATGCTGACTCGGACGCGGTCGCCGAGCAGCTGAAGCAGGTCCGCATCCCGCGTCACGAGCGGGCTGCGGGTTTGCACGAACAAGAAGTCCGGCTGCGCCACGGACATCACCTCGAGGAGCGCACGGGTGAGGCGCTCCTTGTACTCGATCGGCTGATAAKGGTCCGTCGCCGAGGAGAAGAAGATCGTGACGGGCCCTTTGCTCTTGGCCCGCGCCAGCTCCTTGGCAAGGAGTGCGGGCGCGTTCTCCTTCACGTCAACCCAGCTGCCCCAGGGTTCGCTGCGGAACAAGGCCACCGGCATTTGCCGCACATAGCAGTAGGAGCAGGCAAATGCGCAGCCCGTGTATGGATTTAACGTATGCGAGTAGCCTTCGAGAAATCCGCTCGCTTTCGTCAGTATCGACTTCGACTGCTTACGCTTCACATCGACCTGCATGGATACACCTCCCTTTATTTCCAGAACCACCTCTCATACACCAGATAGCCGAAGAACGAAAGGACTCCTAAAGAGATATTGAACCATCCTGCAAATAAAGCTGCTTTTTTCTCTTTGAGCATGTTGGCCTTCGTATAATTTTTTACATCGAAAACTAACACTAGCAACCCAGAGACCAACAGCAGCAAAACCGTGTAATTGTTAAAGGTAATCATTGGCCGAATCCTTCCCTAGTTGGTTTTCGTCCCAATTCGTCTAATCTTAACGTGTACCGTGACATCGAAGGACATCTCTTTATATTGATCATGCCATGATTCCTCGGTTTTGATTTCCTTGTTCCAGTAGGCTGGCTGCGTCGCGCGCACATATTCACCGAAACCGAAAATGTCACTGCCATCCTTCTGAGTCTGCTGAATTAATTTCCCGAATCCCACGTTAGCGTCTTCTTGAATTTTCTCCTCCAGCTTCTTCAAATTATCTTTTGTAATGAGTACCTTCTCATTCGATTTCTCCGTTAAATCCCCTTCGATTTGACATTTTATGATGGTATGCACTTTTCCATTTTTGATAGTTGTCGTTATTCGCGACTTTCGGTGAGTAGATTTAAAAATAACCAACGTTTTTGAGCCTGGCATTTCCTGAATAACACTATACCCCCMTGGGTTGATTTGTTTGATCGCCATATAATGTCCGATTTGCAAGGGTGTTGTGACGCCAACCATTTTATCGTTTTTAAAATAGGCCATCCCAGCAAGCTCAATGTTCGATTCCTTCTTTAATTCCAAATAAGGAAGCATCCCTTCCTGCCCCTTGGCAGAATTCGCACTTAAAAAGACACCCAAGAAAATGTTGGGCAGAGTGCCCCTTTCTCTAGAATGTTCCAGTGTAGCGAGCAAATATAAAGTCGGAACGCGCTCTAATTGCGGATTGGCTTTAATGATGTCGGCTGCGTTTCCTTTGGATACGACCATCCAAACGGTTCTTCTGACCTGAGGTTGACGCCGAAAGAAGTCGTCTTCATTCTCGATCCCTTTTTTGGCTACAACTTCCGAAATCACGATGACCCGTAAATGGCCAAAAAACAACTTATCTGCGAGCTGTTGCTGAAGATTCAATAATGCGTCATCAATGGTATATCCGACGCTGGTCAACACCCAAACCGGTTTTTCCCCAGAAGGGTTGCCGGATCCGCTCCCTGCACCTAGCGGAATGCGGCCCGGAACAGCAATTTGGACGGTGATACGAATGAGTCCCTTGTTAGCCTCTGGATCCAGTTTCAGAATATGGGTAGCATTGCTGCTTTCTTTCTCATCACCTGGCTTCGCCTTATCAATGCCAATCGCCAGGACGACAGCGCGATCTTCGATTTCTAGGCGATCCCAGCAGCCTGTAAGCAAAGGGGCAACCAACACGAAAACAAGAATCTGTTTAATCAGATTTTGCCACAAGTTGATCACCCCGATTTTTTTTCTTTCGAATCATGGCCACAACAAATAAGACAAATGGATACGCAACTGTGAAGATTAGTCCCCAGCGGCCGACAACTTGAATGATTTCATACATCTGCAGCAGATTTTGTGAGAACATCGCAATAACGTAGATAAAGGGAACAAGCAAGAAGGCGAACATTTTATGATCTCGCAAACGCAAAAGCTGGCTTGAGAAATATATGGCTAAATAATAGTTAGACAACAATGTCGTAAACACTGCGGTAACCCATACAGCAAGAAATGCACCGTCTAAACGCTCTAGGATATTGGCGGGCAATGATGTCGTCTTGGCTAATTCCAGTGTCGGCCAGACTAATTTTTTAATTTCCTCAGCTCCGAAGACGCCAACGGTAGCAATCACGATAAGTATATAAAAGGACCCAGCTGCTAACATACCAATAAACCCAGCAATCATGGCTTTCTCCGGCCTGCGCATCGCAGGTATGACGATCGTCATGACAAATGAGCCTTGAAATAAAGCAGCCATCGTGAGAATTCCCATTGGCATACCGGTTGGTTCATTGCCCCACAGGGGCAGAAGATTAATTAAGTGTGCATTCTTTAGTGAGAGCACGACAATAACTAGTCCCGGAAATACGATGATCGGGAAATAAAAATGGTGAAAGTATGTAAATGTCGTTATATCTACGCGAGAAGAAACAGCCGCTAGCAGCAACATAACGATCACCGTCACCTCTAGGGGTGTTTTAGTTAAAACGGAAGTGACGACAACCTCCCCAAATTCACGTGATGCCAGGGCTGTAATCAAGCAAAAGAACAAGATAATCAAAACACTAAATCCACGCGCCGGCCATTTACCAATCAGATCCCCGCTGTACTCAATAATAGATTTCGTGGGAAAACGCATCCCAAGCTTGGTTAATAACCAAAGTCCTAACAAACCAACCAAAAAGCCTAGCAAAGTGACAAGAGGCGCCCCGGAATCGGCTGCTCTGACAGCAAATAACGAGAGGGCTAACACCCCCACCCCAATGATTGTACTAATCAGTATGATCGCCGCTTGTATCACTGTTACCTGGCGAGGATGCTCCATCGTTTACGTTCCTCCTTGTATCTCCGACTTTCAAAGGGTCTAATGTGTTGTTTGGCGCTTCTTCACTCATTTCTTTTGTTATTTTCCCAAGACGGGTGTCATTAGGTGTGTGTAAAAGTGCCGGCCTCTTCGGCATGGACCACAGCGGCAGCCGAGCTAGCGTATCCTTCATCCCTTGGAAATTACCTGGGACTAGCGGGCTTAAGTAAGGAACACCGAACGACTTTAAGGAAAGCATATGGTTGGCGATCAGAATCAACCCGATCATCACCCCATATAGACCGAATATGCCAGATAAAATCACAAGTGGAAAGCGCAGCAGTCTAAGGGCCAAGGCCGCATTGTAAGCCGGTGTGGCAAAGGAACCGATCGTCGTCAAAGCGATGATAACAACCGTAATCGGTGAAATAAATCCTGCCGCAACCGCTGCCTGTCCAACAACAAGCACACCAACAATGGAGAGCGCTCCACCAACCTGCTGCGGCAGCCGAAGTGTTGCTTCCCTTAATACTTCCATGGATATCTCCATGATCAGAACTTCGATAACAGAAGGGAAAGGCACTCCCGCTCTCCCCCCGGCTACTGCTACCGCAAACTCGGTAGGGATGAGTTCTGGATTAAACGAAATTAAGGCCACATATAACGATGGGAAAATCAGCGAGAAAACCAGGGCTACCAAGCGTGACAGCCGTATGAAACTGACGAGAAGATACCTCTCTGAGTAATCCTCGACCGTTTGATAAAATTGACTGAATACCGTAGGCAATATGAGGGCAAACGGTGATCCGTCAACAAGCAGGATGACTCTGCCTTCCAAAAGATTGGCGACCGCTTTATCCGGTCGTTCTGTGTTTTGAATTTGCGGGAACGGGGACAAATGGTTATCTTCGATAAACTGTTCCAAATATCCAACGTCTAGGATGCCATCAATATCAATCAACGATAAACGTCTGAACACTTCTTCTACGAGTGCAGGATTCACAATGCCGTCAATGTAGCAGAGCGCCACTTTGGATTTGGTGATACGTCCTATACGAATCGTTTTTATCCGTAAGTCCGGCGTCGGGAGACGGTAGCGAAGCAGGGCTAGATTCGTACCCAACATTTCGATAAAGCCTTCCCTTGCGCCACGGATCACCTGTTCCGTTTCTGGTTGCGTGATCGATCGCTTGTCAACATGGCGTGTACTGAAGATAAATGCATCCGTTATTCCGTCAACGAGAAGAACCGTTTTCCCTTCAACGATAGCTTGGATAATCTCATTCAGCCCTGTTTCCGTTCTTCCTTCACACGCATAAAGGATATCATTTAAAAGAAACTCCTTCATGGGGCGGCTTACTGCTTTAGCAAATTCTTGAGAAGACGTTAGCATCAGTGGCTTCAAAATATGATCGTTCAAATACTGTTTATCAATCAAGTCAGGGAAATACATCACGACTGCTGGCTTATCGGAAAATATGCAAAACCGGCGTATGATGAAATCGTCATTTTCACCGAGTATCTGTTGAACATATGTAATCGTCGCTTCCAGTTGCGTGCTGACACTCGCCTCATGGTTGGCTTCCATAATCTGATGAGCAGGTGAATCCTTCAGCGGGATCATACGAGGATGCTGACTTTGGGATGTTTGTTTGGTCCGTAGCTTATTCCAACTCCAAAAGGTCACGCAATTCGCCCCCTGTCCCTGTACATACACTCAAGATGATTTCAGCTTCCTATTCCCATTCATTTCCTTCCCCGTATTTTTATCTATATTTGGGATTTTATGCATGGAGGCGTGAATGGGAGTGAATTTATTATCAATAACGGCGAATAGGAGCCGCTTACTGTCATCGATAAGTGACAATAAACAACTCCCACAAAGTTGAAAAACCCTTCCTACTTAGGATAGAAATTCAACGTCCTACTTCCCCTGCGCCTCCAAATGCAGAAGCTTCTCCTTATTCCCCAAACCGCCGCGATAGCCCGTCAGTGCGCCATCCTTCCCTACGACGCGATGGCAAGGTACAACGATAAGCACAGGATTTGCGCCAATGGCGGTGCCAACCGCACGTACGGCACTGGATCTATCTAGCATTTGGGCTACCTGTGAATAACTCACCGTTTCACCATGCGCAATTTCGTGCAGCGCTCTCCACACCGACTGTTGAAACTCCGTCCCCCGCAGATCCAATGGCAGTTCAAAACTTCTTCGCTCCCCACTCAAATATTCGTCCAGTTGCAGCATGTAAGGCTTTAACTTATCCGCTTGCTGAATCCAGCCGCTCGGATGTCCAATCTTTCTCGCCCATTGGGTGAATTCTTGCCACGCTTCAACGTCAACGCCATCTCTCGCGTCACCTTTCTGAAACTGCAAGTAACCCAACCCTACATCCGTTACCGCCATCACGAAATGACGATCTTGCACCCGAACCGCACCCCAGTAAATCGTTTGGGTACCCACACTTTCCACAACTTCTCTCACCATGTTGCAACCAACCTCCCAACTCGGTTATCGTTAATGCATAGGCTGTTGCCGAAACTCTGTCGGCGTAAGTCCTGTTCTCTTCTGAAACAATGTCGCAAAATGCGCAGCATTCGCCATACCCACCCGTGACCCGATCACCTGCACGGGCATGTCCGTGGTGATTAGAAGCTTTTTTGCTGCTGCAAGCCGGACCTCTTGGATATACATAAGCGGCGTCACGCCAGCTACTCGTTTGAAAGTCCTTTGCAGATGATACGTACTCGCATAGAAATGCTCCGAAAGCGTCGCTAACGACAGCGGTTCAGCGAAGTGCTCTTCGATATGCGCCTTCATTTCCGCAACCCATGCCTCATCGGGAAGCCGGATGCCGTCAGGCCGACACCTTTTACAAGGACGGAAACTTGCTGCCATTGCTGCTTGGCTGTGATGAAAAATACGCACATGCTCCCGCTTTGGAAGTCTCGATTTGCAGGAAGGCCGGCAGAAGATCCCTGTCGTCGCCACCGCATAATAAAACGTCCCGTCATACGCCGCATCATTCGCAACGATGGCTTGCCAATACCGCTCCTGCATACCGGATGCCCCTCTCTTTGCGTTCCTTTTATAAGCTCAGTATACCCAAACAGACCTGTGGTTGTAAGGGCTCCGAGATGAGAAAGCAAGATTACAAAAGCCGCTCTCGGCGATAATGCAAGTAACGACTTCCTACCGATAAGGAGAATAACGATGCCACACCTGCAAGCTTTTGACCCATCCCGCCTACAATGGCACGAACCATCGAGCACGCTCTCGCTAGCTCTGCCTGGGCCTTTTCGATATGAGCAAAATATCGGTTATTTAAGTCGCTCAACCAATGAATGCCTATTCGTTGTGGATAACTCTAGCATCTATAAGCTGCTGCCAGTTGGGGATAACCTCGCGCTTATCGCTGTCCACAGTGAGGATGACGAGGAGCTACATATCCGAATTGTCCACTATAGTGGTACTAGTTTAACCGCTGCGGTCCGCGATGATATCGCTCGCTATGTGTGGGAGTGGTTTGATTTGGGGACGGATTTGATGCCATTGTATGCGATGGAGGACCCGATCCTGCAGCAAGTGACGGAGGAATTCCGTGGGCTGCGTCTGATGGGGATTCCCGATTTGTTTGAGGCGATGAGCTGGGGGATAATCGGTCAGCAGATTAACTTGGCTTTCGCCTATACGCTCAAAAGACGCCTAGTCGAAACCTTCGGCACATCGCTAGATTGGGAGGGACGAACGTATTGGGCGTTCCCGACGCCGGAGCGGATTGCTGCTCTCACGACAGAGGATCTAACCGCTTTACAATTCACGGGTAAAAAAGCGGAGTACCTCATTGGCGTTGCCAATCTCATGGCGGAAGGATCATTATCCAAGGCTGGGCTGCTTGCGATGAGCGATTTCCTAGCCATGGAAAAAGATCTGCTGCGCATTCGCGGCATCGGCCCCTGGACGGCCAACTATGTGGGGATGCGCTGTCTGCGCAACCCCGCTGCGTTCCCGTTGGCCGACGTCGGCCTGCATAACGCGCTGAAGCATGTGCTTGGCCTGGAGGCCAAGCCTTCGCTTGAAGAGATCCGCCAGCTCGCGGAGGGTTGGCGGGGCTKGGAAGCTTACGCCACGTTTTACTTGTGGCGGGTTTTATATTAGCCGCGGTAGGGGCGCGGCTGGGCACTTGGCGCAGCCCGCGTTAACCCCCCCCGCCTAAGCTATCCCTATCGCCCCGCCTCCGCCGCCGCTGAAATAACTGTATTTTTTGTAGCTAATTTCGGCGAAACTCGGTTATAAATCCATTTAACTGTATTTCATGTAGCTAATTCGTCAACATTTCACCATTTTGAGTAAAACAGCTGAAAATAACTACATGTTATCCAGCTAAATGTTTATTTCAGCGAAATATATCAATAATAGCTGTACTTTTTCCATCTAATGTTGGGTAAATTGCAATGTTGGGAGAGTGAAGGAGGAAGTGATGGATTACTTGCACTATTTAGGGGCTAGGAGGTGTTGGGTGACTTCTATTGTGTTCGGGGGTGAGAAACTTGGTGCTGATCACGTGCAAGTTGCAGAGTGAGGGTGAGAGTTCTGTGAAGAGTGGATTAAAGTACATGAGAGTGAATTAGAGTAGATTGAAATGAATAGAAAGTGAAGGGAGCATCGGTAGCAGGCATAAACAAATGTCCATCGGAATTGGGAATTATGAGCAAGCTAATTTGTTCTGACGGGAATCACCAGTTAGCGTGTCTAAGTTAGACTGCCGTGAATCAGCGGTTGGAGCAACTAAGTTGTTCCGCATGTGAATCAACGGTTAATAGTTAATACTGTTAATCTGTTCTTACTGGAACTCACTAATTAACTCAACTAACCACTCACTTTTGCGGCTCCACAGTCAGATTCTCCTTCGGCATCTCACTCGAGCATTCATAGCATACTAACGATTTATCCGCCTGCACGACGCCATCCAGAAATCCCATTTTGCAATAAATGGGCTTCTCACATGTGCGACAATGCCCAATGAGCTCTTCCATATCGGCCACTCCTCCTTCAAGCTTCTCTTCTCTTCCTTCGCCACATGATCTTCCTGTGAAAAACTTCCACGCCAACTAACCGCTTCCCTCCATCGCGCCCAACTCAGCGCGAAAAAGGTTGCCATCGCTCGATGTAATCGAATGTGGCAACCTTTTGCTATCTCTATAAGTCGATCATGAGTACGAATTACGTAGCCGAAGGTGTTGCTGACGGTGTCGACGGAGCTGGTCTGCGCTCCCCACCGTGGCCTGGCTTACCTTTGAACGAACCACCGTCTTCACGGAGCTGTGGTACTGGTCGCTCACCGCCGCCTTTGCGTTCGACGAAGTTTTTCAGTTCATCTGTCAGGCTGTCTTTGAGCTTAGCGATCAACTGATCCTCCGTGAGGCCTTTCGCAGCTGCGATCTCGGCAAGGGACTTCCCTGCTTTACGCTCAGTCGCCAGTTCTTCTTCGGTTATACCGAGAATCGCAGCGATTTCGTGCGGAGCAACCCCAACGCCACCGGGCATTGGCATGTTAGGCATGTTGCCGCCGCGAGGCATCGGCTTTTTATCGAAATTCATTGCATGAGGTTTGGCTTCTACCATTTTTTTCAAACGATCCGCAAGTCCTTCTTTGAGCTTATCTGCCTGTTCTTGCTTGATTTTGCCCTCGCTAAGTGCTGTATCGATTTTCTTCGTTTCTGCCTCTGTCAATTTAGCAAGCAACGCGTCTTCACTGAGGTTGGCTTTCTCCTGTGCGATTTGAACGAGGGTTTTGCCCGCATCAATTTCTGCTTTAAGAGTCGCTTTATCCAAGCCAAGGATGGAAGAAAAATCGATTACGCCTCCAAAACCGCCGCCTTTACCAAAATCAAAACCGCCCCTTGGTGCTTGCTGCCTCTCAAAGCTATGTTTATCCTGAAATTTCTTAGGTGTTGGTGTCGTGTTGGTGTCGTTAGCAAACGCTTGATTATGCTGAAGTACGAAGCCGCCACTGATCAATAATCCAGCTGCGAGTGTGCCGATAATCCACGTTTTATGAATGCGCTTCATCCGTGTTAGCCACCTTTTTCACAATTTGGTCAATTCTTCTTTCAGTATAAACCTTAATTGTGAAAAATCCTTGAATTTTTTAAAAAAAGTGAGTCGATCTTACGCTTTTTCTCGCGTCATGAACACGAAACAGAGTACACCACCCAGCTCCATGACGGCGATGATTATGCCTAGAGGTACAGCTGTCTGGCTGCCGCCAAGACCGACTAGCGGTGCTACTAAACCGCCGATGACGAAGGTCATTAAGCCCAGCAAGGCTGCGGCGCTGCCGGCTGTTTTGCCTTGATTTTGCAGCGCCAAAGAGGACGTTGAAACCGAAACAGGACCAATACAGGCCACGATGAGGAAGAACGCTGGCAATATCACAATCAGCCCAGCCCCACTAAGCGTTGCCACGAGCAGCAGCAGTCCTCCTAGAACAGCTATCACTAAGCCTCCGGCTAGCAAACGGTGATTGCTGACTTTGCCCGCAAGTCGTCCCGTAATTTGCCCGGCTAGGATGACGCCAGCCCCATTCACGGCGAAGATCACACTGAACATTTGGGGAGAAACATCAAATATATCCTGCAGAACAAACGGCGACCCCGAAATATAGGCGAACATACCAGCGAAGATGAGCCCCTGCGTTAACGCATAGCCCATGAACAAACGGTCCGTGAGCAGACCTCGGAATATGCGCAGGGTATTCGTAAGCCCGCCTTTGGAGCGGCGTTCCGGCGGGTGGGTTTCTTTTAGCCCAAGTACAACAATGATGAGCATCACGACACCGATCAAGCTAAGCACAAGAAATACACCGCGCCATGAGGTGAATTGCAGCAGCTGGCCGCCGATAATCGGAGCTAGGATAGGAGCTGAACCATTCACGAGCATCAGCAGTGCAAAAAATTTCGTCAACGCCACGCCCTCATACATATCACGAACGATCGCTCGGGAAATAACGATTCCTGCAGCTCCTGCCATCCCCTGCACAAAGCGCAGGATCAGGAATGCCCAGATCGATGGCGCAACCATACAAAGTGCGGAGGCGACGCCATAAATCAGGAGGCCGACCAACAAAGGCATGCGTCTTCCGCGCACATCACTCACCGATCCAGCAATGAGCTGGCCTAGAGAGAGACCGAGCATGCAGGCGGTTAAGCTCATTTGTGCGAGCGAAGTTGTTGTATGGAGATCACCCGCAATGACAGGCAGGGCCGGCAGGTACATATCGAGAGAAAGCGGCCCGAAGGAGGCGAGTAAACCGAGCACCAGCACCATCCATAAGCGGCTGCCGCTCGTTGTTTCTTTGGCTTGAGAAGCAATGGACATAAGCGATCACATTCTTTCCTAATTATCCATTTAACCTACCATTGGGATATGATTTTGTCTAGTTGGTTCATTCTGAAGGGAAGCCCTGCTGCTTAAGAGCCCCGATGGAATGTGAAAGGGAACCTAGGTACGCTATTGTCGACTAAAACGGTGCTTTTGGCAATGGGAGGGAACGTAGGGACGCTATTTGTGCCATTTTGGCGCAAATAGCGTCCCTTTTCTCGGAAATAGCGCACCCTCGTTCCCCAATATTGCCAAACACAGCTAATTCCGCGAAATAGCGTCCTCTCGTTCCCTTTCTTGGCGGTGGGCTGGCGGGAGAGTAAGGGGATAGCAGTGGGCTGGGGCGTGGATCTGGGGATGGGAGCTGGAGACGGGAGCTGGAGACGGGAGCTGGAGACGGGAGCTGGAGACGGGAGCTGGAGACGGGAGCTGGAGACGGGAGCTGGAGACGGGAGCTGGAGGCCTTCAGCCGAAACAGAAAACAGCCCCTCTGGTCTAAGACCAGAAGGGCTTTCCTTCAAGCTCTGTCCTCCGGTTACTTCGTAACCGTGACATTCACCACGTCGCTCGTTGTCACGCCAGCTGCATTGAACAGCTCGACACGATACTTATAAACACCTTTTGCGCGACCAGCGATGGCTGTAACAGCGCTTTGTGCACTTGGCGAAGCGGCTTGCAAACTTTTCTCATCAATGAGCACGTCATTTTCGTAGAGGCGATACCCTGTTGCGTTGGTGCCCCACCACATGTTCATGGTCACATTGTAGTTGCCATCGCCATCCCAATTATTCTGTGATAGGACTGGTTTACCTGGGGACGCCTCTGTGATCGTTACAACGATAGGCTGACTAGTTGTCGTACCGAATAAATTAATAAGTTCACTTGTATACGTGTACGTACCGTTTGGTTTACCGGATACATCCACTTTGGCGACTTGAGCCGCTGGGGAGGCATCGGAAAGTGTTTTTGTAGAGATAAGAACACCGTTCTCGTATAGTTTGAAAATGGAACCATTATTCCCCCACCACATGTTCATCGTGATCGTGTAGCTGCCATCTTTTAAACCGGTATAACCGTTGTTGGAGGATAATACAGGCTGGCCAGGAGCGCCGTTCGATAATGGTTTAACCACATTAAAGGTCTGCGAAGCAGTTGTCGTGTTCCCTGCAGCATCCGCTACAAGGTACGCCACTGTGTGTGCACCTACGGCTAAACTGCCTGCGGCAATCGTTTGTCCACTAGTAATCGCATTTCCATCCAAGGTCAGAGATTGCGCTACAACGCCCGAAATGGCATCGTTAACAGCCAAATCGAATGTCACTGAAGTCGCATAAGTCACATCCTTGACGGCATGCCCCGACTCCGTAAGGGTCGCTGTTGGTGCTGTTTTATCCAACTTCACTTGCAAGGACTTTGCCGCTTCAACATTGCCCGCAGCATCCGTAGAGAAATAGCTCACTGTTGTTGAGCCCTCAAAACTAATCGAGATTGGCGCTGTGTATGCCGTAGAAGTTCCGCCATTGATGCCATATTGCGTAGTCACTGCACCCGCTTGATCATCTACAGCAGTTAATGTGACGGTAACGTCATCCTTGAGCCAACCCGCTGCATTCGGTGCACCTGAAAAGGTTGCTGTCGTTACTGGTGCTGCGGTATCAGCAGCGACGCTGAAATCGCTCAAGCCCCGTGGCTTCAATTGGAATACACCTTTGAAAATCGCGCCAATACCTTGAATCGTCACCTTTTGCCCCGCTGAGTAAGGGAAAGAGCTTGAAGATAAACCTGTTCGTGTATCGACACGAATGTGGTTGCTTACGCCGTCTTTGACAGCGTCGAATTCAAAAGAACCCGTCGGCGTTGCCGTGATGATATTGTTGATTGTCACATCATTCAGTGTGAGCAATTGCCCTTGGTTGTCCGCTGTCACAGCGGATACTGGGGTGGATGCTGGGAGTGCAGCGACGCCTGTTTTGGCAATCTCTACAGGATCAGCAAGCTCAAACTCCGTGTTGAATAGCGCTGTTGAAGCTGTTACTTTTACCGTATCCCCTTGGTGGAAGCCGCTCAAGCTTTGGAATACATACACGCCGCCTGTTGCGTCTTGCAAGTAGAAGGCTTGCCCGCCAAAAGCACCCGGCTCTGTCGTAACGACACCTTCAACTGTCACCAACGTACCTGCTGCTTTCGCACGTGCTTCGGAAATGGCAATCTTGGCAGGAATCGGATTTTCCTCTTCCGGCAAGTTTTCTGCAGGCACGTTACCAAGCGTGACGGCTTCGGTTTTCAGATTCGTGCCATTCAGGCGCAATCTGAGATTCGCTGGCGCTGTCGTTCCTGGAACAACACGTACATTCAGGTCCTTCGTCGCGTGTCCGTTGATATCTGCCGTTACGCTAAAAGCGGAGCTATACGCATAAGCTGTTGGCCACGTGCCATCTGCATTTTGTACCTTGGCGATTTGTGACCCACCGGTAACCAGGTAAATACCAAGACTGAAGCCCGAGACGGTTGTCGATGGCGGTAAGTTATCCACAACGACTCTGATCGGGAAGTCTGCCGCGTTCGGCAAGACCGCTTGTTTCACGAAGCTGTACGTCGTATTCGCCGTAGCTGCAGGTCCGCCATACGAGCCGGCCTTGAACGTGCTGCGGTCGTACCATTTGTAGCCAGCATTTGGTGCTGCCCAAGGCTCTGGCTGTGGTTCCGTCGATGCCGCCGGAGCTTCAAAAGGCAGCAAAGCCGTCGGCTGATCCAGCTGCAAGCCGCTTACTTCAGCGAAGCTGGTATAGCTTTCTTTGGTCGAAAGCCAGTTCACCATATTGACGAGCAGCTTGCCGTCGTCCACTTCTTTAAACCCATCATACGTCGTCTTCTTCGCGCCTGTATCCTCGCGCACATATTTCGGCGTTGCATCCTCGACCGGTGAGGAATCCCCGATGAAAGCTGCCTTACCTGCGCCTGCTTTGGCAACAGCCACGTAAGGCCCTTCTGCTACTCCGCCGCCATTGTACACACCTTGATCAACCGCATTCGCCCAAGCCTCATTCGTTTGTGGCAAGTACACAATGCCCTTCGCCTTCGTCGGATCAATAATGGCTAGCGTAGATCCTGCGTGCATCGCCACACTGGAGACACCTGTCGTTATCCCAAAAGCTTGCGCAGGCGCTACGATGTTATTCGCATTAATATCGCCGAGGGCGTTATAGCGGAAACGCAGACCGAACTGTGTCGCTAGCCAGTCCGAGCTTGCTACATCTTGCATTGCGGAAGAGGCTGACTCTTCCGCGCTCATGCCTGCTGCTGGATTCGTCCAGGCTCCACGGCGATAGCCGTTGAATACCTCGGAGCCATCCCAGCGGTTTTTGTTTCGATCGGCGTTGTAATGATCACCGATGAAAAATATACTGCCGCCTGCCGCCACATATTGGGCTAGGGCGTTTTGCTCACTTGTTTTGTACGGAACATTGGACTCTGCTACCACGAACACATCATAACCGCTCAAATCGGCCAACGTAATTGGCGTCGTTTTGCGCAGTTCTTTTACATAATAACCATTGTTCGCTAACGCATTGCCGAAATCCGAAAAAGCCCCGTCAATGACCCAATCCGCTGCTCCAGCTGTCTGCTCATGTGTATTGTCAAAAAGCACTTTCTTCCCTGCATTCCCGTTGACGACTTTGGCTTCAATAAACGGCGCTGGATCTGTCGGTCCCTCCGCCATCACGGCCTGCCAGCTGCTTGTCGCCAGCACTTGGAACGGTATTGCTACTGTCAACGCCAACGTTGTCTTCCATAACCTAGTCTTCCATCCTTTGAGCCTACTCATTACAATTCCTCCTTAGCTTATTGGCTGAGTCAAAATCTTTTCTACATAAGCGCTTGCTTATCGGACAGACAAGCTATCTAACAACCACCTTATTTTACCATAGGATAATTGCGAAATTTGCTATTTTATTGTAAAGACATGAAAATTTGTGCAAAAAGCCAAAGAACTAGATGGATTTCCAAAAGGGTATGGATTCTACCTGCCTACCCGCTAATCTAATCTCCACTTGTGCCACCTAATATCGCGCTCCACTTGCCTCCCCTAATCTCATCCACAATCCCCCCCTGCCTCCCTCGAATCTCATCAACACTCATCCACCTACTCATTTTCTATTCTCATCTCCACTTACCACACCTACCTCCATCTACTCTCATCTCCACACTCCCCCCGCCTTAAGTTAGATGGAAATTCTCCAGTTATTTCAAGCAATTTTCCTCATTAATTAGATTTAGATGGAAAAGGTACAGCTAATTCAACCCCATTCAGTGAAAATGGCGAGAAAGGCCAAATTTAGCTGCATGTTTTCCAGTTAGTTCATCAAACACCTCGAAAATCACGAATTTAGATGGAGGTTTTCCAGTTATTCTGTGGGAGGAGGAAGGGTCAGCCAACCCACACCTATGGTTTTACAACGGATACGGTGCATTTCACAGCGCGCTATGTGCGGATCAACCTCGTAAATGCTGTGCTGTTTAACAATCCGAGCAACTGGTACACGCCGACGTTATACGAGGTTCGTCTCTTCGGGCCTTCCACGGCCGATGCCACTGTTTATAGTAAATTTGCGTCGTACAATTTCCCAACGTACTTCATACGTCACTCTAACTATACGCTTCGCATAGATCCTAACGTTTCACCGGCTCTGGATTCACAGTTCCGCGTGGTGCCTGGTTTGGCTAACGCATCTAGTGTTTCACTCGAATCCATCAATTTCCCAGGCTATTTTATCCGGAAAAATGCGAGTAATGGGATCGTTCTTGCACAATTTGATGGAACGACGGCTTTTAACCAGGATGCCACCTTCAACCTTGTGGCCGGTTGGGCCGACAGCAGCAAGGTCTCGTTCCAATCCTATAGCGCGCCTACGTACTACATCCGTCATTACAATTACGTACTGAGAGCCGAAGTGATTAACGCTTCTAGCACAGCAACCGTGAAAAGTGATGCAACGTTTACGCGTACGAATTACTGAGCATCTGTCTGATAGCGGAAAAAAGAAAAACAAGGCAGCCGGTTCATCCGGTTGCCTTGCTTCGTTGTAGCCAGATAGCGAGTTTCACATGTCTGACCGTTTAATATAAACGTTTTAGAGCATCAGCGGTGAATGGCAGCAATTCGTCGAGTCGACCGCCTCGCACTTTGTCAGCCCAAGCAGGGTCAACCAACAGCGCGCGCCCAATCGCAACGAGATCGAACTCATTCTGCTCTAGGCGAACAAGCAGTTCATTGATGTCAGCTGTGCCTGAGCTTTTCCCACTGAAGGAGCCCAAGAATTCATCATCTAAACCAACGGATCCTACTGTAATCGTAGGTTTGCCCGTTAACTGCTTCACCCAACCTGCAAAATTGAGGTTAGATCCTTCGAACTCAGGCTCCCAGAATCTGCGGGTCGAGCAATGGAATATATCCACGCCTGCCTCAACGAGTGGTGCAAGCAATTGACCGAGCAATTCAGGTGTAGCAGCGAGTTTGGCTGTATATTCAGCCGATTTCCACTGTGACAGCCTAATAATAATCGGGAAATCTGGCCCTACTGCGCGGCGGCAAGCTTCAATGATTTCAACGGCAAATCGCGTGCGAGCCATCATACTACCACCGTACTTATCCGTGCGTTGATTCGTTTTCTCCCATAGGAACTGATCAATCAAGTAACCGTGGGCGCCATGAAGCTCGATGCCGTCGAAGCCGATCCGTTTCGCATCCGCTGCCGCTTGCGCGAAGGCTTGCACAACTTGATCGATTTCCGCCTGAGTCATCGGTTCATTCACTTGTTCACCCGTTAACGTGCGGCCTGACGGTCCAATCGATGGCGCTTCCGGGTGCGGAAGTGACCCATTCGCGCGAGTCATTCCGACATGCCAGAGCTGAGGCACGATACGTCCTCCTGCTTCATGCACAGCAGTGACAACACGTTTCCAACCTGCGAGCGCCTCTTCTCCATGGAAGTTAGGGATATTGGGATTGTCGGTTGCCGCTGGATGATTGATCAGGGTTCCTTCGGTAATAATAAGACCAACGCCATTCTCCGCGCGACGGCGGTAATAATCCACCACGTCCTGCCCAGGAACACCTCCTGGCGAGAAGGCTCGCGTCATCGGAGCCATCACGACTCGATTCGCAAGTTTAAGATTGCCTAGTGTAAAAGGTTGAAACAACGCCTCCACAGAATGGGATTGCGTCGTTTGATTGGTATTGGTAGTAGACATGGTCGTTCCTCCGTTTCATTTGGGGGTAGGGCTTGTTTATACTATGCGTTCCCCGCACTTATCATTTCTTTAATTCGATTGTTATCGAACAATAGAAATATAGCACGCAATGTGGTAAAATGCAATCACTAAGCGTTAACGAGGAGGAAGCATCCTGAAAGTACTATTTCACCCAGACATAGCGGATATGCATCTCTCATCCGTCCTCTATGCGTTAAGCGATCCCGTCCGATTATCTATCGTCTCCGATCTCCACAAACAAGGAGAGTGTACATGTGGCGGCATTGATGTTAGTGTCGTGAAATCAACAATGTCTCATCATGTGCGCACAATGCGTGAAGCTGGTGTTGTTCACGTCCGCGTGCAAGGGACCCAGCGCTTCTTGTCATTACGCAAGGGTGATTTAGAAGAAAAATTCCCTGGTCTGCTCAATTCGATCCTACATGCTTACGAAAACGCCAAGGACCCTATCCCCGAACCATAATTAGATGAGATGGAAATTTTATATGTAGATTGGACAAAGTAAATAGTTGAATAAAAGGAGCTAAGCAGATTTGTGCTTAGCTCCTTTGCTCTCTATCCACTGCTGCTTTCTTTCGCCGCGATTAGGCAGACAAAAACTCATACGTAGTTATTCGTCCATTCGTAGGTAGAAACGCCTGAATATACTAAGTTGGATTACAGATCGCTCACCTTACAGCGAAGGAGGTCCTCTATGAAAAAAGTTCTCCGGCAGGCAGTTAGAAAGACGGCCAAACCAAACCGGAAACAAAAGCTGCTTAAGAGAAGCCGCAGGAAAAATGGAATCAAATTACGCAAGCGTCCGTTGCGAACTGTCAAACTCCGCAAGCGTCTACTGCGAAAAGTTAAAAAACGCCTGCGAAGAAGCCGATCATTACGATCGACTCCCCAGGCCAAGCAGCCTCCTCCTTTATTAAATGTTCCTGTCGTTTATGAACCGCTGAATGTTCCACACGCTCCGCTATTAGAACCGAAACCCAAGCTTTCGGTTATCGTGCCGATTTTGAATGAGGAAAAGTTCCTCCCGCTGTTTCTAGAAAGTGTCGCTTCCTATGCAGATGAAATTCTTTTTGTGGATGGAGGAAGCACCGACGACAGTATAAATATCATCAATCAGTGGAAAAACCGTGCGAATATTCGGCTATTCCATATTAAGCAGACGGGCTTACCCTACTCCGATGACTGGAACGAGTCCGTCGTAAGGAATTTCATGGTTGACCAAGCAATTGGAGATTGGATTATGGCGATCGATGCAGATGAAATCATGGATGATAGCTTCCGTGATGCCTTGCCTCGGCTTATGGCCCAGAAAGAAGCAGATGCTATCTCATTTCCGTGGGTGCAATTCTGGATGAATCCCCAAACCATACGAATAAGTGCACCGAACGACGAACACTGGTCTGTCAATAAATGGCTTATGTGGCGCAATCATATGGGTATACGATACGACGATGCCAAGAATCACTGCAAAGTGCATCTGTTCGGACGTTACATGTGGGAAATCCCCAATAGGGCTGAGCCTATTTCAGCCTTCCATTACCATTATGCTTTCGGTACCCAAGTGAAAGCGAATGATAACCGCCGACGCGATGTCGATCAATATTTAGGAAAATCGGTGGGTCGAATCGAATATGACATCGTGACGAAGCCTTTCACTGGGAAACATCCAGCTGTTATGGAACGTTATTTTGCTAAAAAGATGTGAAAAAAGATAAAAGTGACTGAAAGTCGAAACTTTCAGTCACTTTTTATCAAAATATAAGAATTTATAAGTTTCACCAGATAAGTCGGCTATATTTCTCCATAAACGCTCTCGTCCTAAGAGGACGGCGTAGCCGTTTATTTTATTTCTCTACGTTTTTCCTGCACTATAAGGCTGACCTCATACTCTCTAAGGCTTTTGCTCTGGAGAAGTAAGTTTCCACGTACATCCTACTTTGTTCGGCCTTATGCGCTAATAGACTGTCATTGTTGTATAACTGGATAATTTGTTCAGCAAATGCATGAGGGGCGTTCACAGGTTCAATAATCTGCCTAATATTCTTGAGCCCTTCTATCCCCGTGCTGGTCGTAACTAATGGCATATGATGGCGCATAGCTTCCACCGTTTTGCCTTTCACGCCTGCACCGTACCGAAGTGGAATGACGGCAATCTTCGTATTCCCATACAGTTGTTTTAGTTCATGATCTGGTATAAATCCGGTGACAGTAATCCGATCCGATTGTAAGCCTACTACAGCGGGCGGTGGATTGGAACCGGCGATGAATACGTGTATATGTGGAATCGCTTGTTGGACAATAGGCAGAATATCGCGACAAAACCACAACATACCGTCGGTGTTAGGGCTGTGGTTGAAGCCGCCAACAAAGAGCAGACCATTGCGTTCACTCCATTGCCTTGTTGTCGGTATCGTATGATCAAAGTAGTAGGCTGGAAGTAATACCGTTTGTTTATTTGGAAAATTCCCTTCGATAATTCGTTTTTCCGAGTCGCTGCAGGTCAGAACCGTATCCGCTTTGCTGAACATGTCGAACTCCAGCTTTTTAATGAACTCGGAGGCTTGCAGCAGTTCGCGGTTGTTCTCCAAACCGAATCGCCTCAGCTCTCGGACATAATGCATATCATGACCATAATACAGAATTTTTGCACGGGTATAAGTCTTGATTAGATCCATATAGTGATGTGAAATGTTGGGCCGGTTCAAAAGAACATAATCAATGTATTCATTGTGCCTAACAATCCAGTGCTCGTAATACCCACGATCTTGCGGTCCGTAAAGGATCTCAATGCCAAGCTGTTCTAGTTCTGTGCCATAAGGCTCCGGTTTGATGAAGTTATCTGGTAAGAATTTGACATTAAAGCCCATGTCCACAAATAGTTTCAGATACATAAATGTCGTTCGGCTGCCCGCATCTTTGTCGAAACTTGGAACGCCGTAATCAATAACCAGGATGGTTTTTTTACTCCTTGAGCGTTCTCTCGCCCAGAAGAGGTGCTCACCATCAGCAAGTTGATCCCGCTGCAGTACGCCCGCCCATTTTTCTCTAAATTTCTGCTGGTTAATCACCTGATATTTCTTTATCCCTGTGTTAAGGTCTGTGCCGTGGGATACGCCCTCATAGTGTACGACAACAGATTTGGGTTGGTAGATAACTTTGAACCCATGTTGTCTTGCTTTAAATGCAATGTCCACATCCTCTGAGTAAGCAGGTGCGAAATGCTGATCAAAACCACCTATTCGATTCCATACCTCTTTACGAATCATGATCGATGCCCCTGAGATATAATCCACTTCCTTAACATAATTATATTCATGTTTGTCTGGACTATCTAATCGACCGTAATTCCTTGCATACCCGTTATTAAAGACAATACCGCCGGCCTCCTGAAGTCTCCCATCCGGATATATCAACTTAGACCCTATAATTCCAATGGTTGGATCTTGCTCGGGTAAAGACAACAGATGTGCCAACCAACCGGGAGTCACGATCGTATCGTTATTTAAAAACAATACATACTTTCCTTTGGAAATCGCTGCCCCATGATTGCAGTTATGAAGAAATCCCCTCTTCACCTTGTTGCGAATGACAGTGACTCCTTTGACATAATGTCCGATACGGGCTGTTAAGTCGTTTGACCGATCATCCATCACGATGATCTCATAAGGAATTCCATGTGTATGCTGAACGATGGACATCAAACATTTGTAAGTAAAACGCCATTTGTTGTAGACCGGAATAATTATACTGACCAATGGCTGAGATGAGCTCGGTACCACCAGCCTATTCACGAGTCGCAATCCTTTATGGATCCGGCGACCTTTGAACCGTCGGTTCCTGTTGCGTTTATAAAGCTTCATAACTGACCGTTTTCTCCGATTCTTCCACCTTGAACGTACGGATTTCCCACGTTTGAGCACTAGACGCCGGCCTGGTTTAGATCTACGGAGCTTACGCACGCGTATAGACCCCAATATCTTTCTCTTCGTTCTCCTAGCCTTTAGCTTCACCACAACACCTCCCGGCACACTTCATTATCACATAGCTATACTATTCCCTCTGTAAAAGGTCTGAATGGGACAAACGTTTATTTTCAAAAAGTACGAAGGGTGGAAAATATTCGACGCTGCGCCATACGTCCATACAAGTTGTCTTATTCAAACATATGCTGAATTGGTTATGAAGTATATTGGACAACATGGAACGGAGGAAGCACATGATCATCAGATCTAAAGCTCCTTTAAGATTGGGGCTAGCCGGAGGCGGAACGGATGTGTCGCCCTACTGCGACTTATTCGGAGGATGCGTACTGAATGCGACGATTGATTTATACGCTTATTGCACGATTGAGGTCCTCGATGAAGGTAACCTTACTTTTGTCGCTGCGGATCTCAATGAAGAATTCACCACGGTCCCTCTCCCAGAACTAGAGTTGGATGGCCGTCTAAGCTTGCATAAAGGCGTGTATAACCGGATTGTTAAACAGTTTAGGCAGGACGAGCCACTCTCTTTTCGGATGACCACCTATTCTGACGCTCCCGCAGGATCTGGTCTCGGTTCATCATCCACGATGGTGGTCGCTATGCTGAAGGCTTATGTAGAATGGCTTAATCTGCCGCTCGGGGAGTATGAAATTGCTCAACTAGCCTATGACATTGAGCGTATCGATGTCGGATGGGGTGGCGGTAAGCAGGATCAATATGCAGCCACCTTTGGTGGATTCAACTTTATTGAGTTTTATGAAAATAATCGGGTCATTGTGAACCCACTTCGGATAAAAAACTGGATTATCAGTGAGTTGGAAAGCTCTATGATTTTATATTACACAGGAGCATCAAGGGAATCTGCCAAGATCATTGACGAACAAGTCCGCAATACACGGAATAACAAACAGTCCACCCTAAAAGCAACCCATACCTTGAAAGCGGAGGCTTACTCGATTAAGGAATGTATATTAAAGGGTGAAATCAACAAGTTTGCTGAGCACTTGGGAAAATCCTGGAGTGCCAAAAAAAAGATGGCCACCTCTATTACGAACGAACGAATTGACTTCATATATGATACGGCGATGAATGCCGGTGCACTAGCAGGCAAGGTATCTGGAGCAGGGGGTGGCGGATTTATGATGTTTATCGTGGATCCCGTCAAACGCATACAGGTTGTACATCGCTTGAACGAATTAGGAGGTAAAGTATTTCAATTCCATTTTACAAAGAGCGGAACGCAAGGATGGAGGGTATAAGTTTGAAAGCGTATATTAGCAGCGAAATTTTACGGGCGATGGAGATTAAAAGGGCGATTTCAAAAGATAGCGATCTACTTCGTTTAATTGAGCAGGCAGCAAGAAAAATGATCGAGGTTTACCGAAACGGTAATAAAATAATGCTCGGCGGTAATGGAGGAAGTGCGGCCGATGCCCAGCATATTGCAGGCGAATTCGTCAGTCGCTTTTATTTCGACCGTCCCGGCCTGCCTTGCATCGCGCTTACGACGGATACCTCCATTCTTACTGCAATTGGTAACGACTACGGATATGAGCAGTTGTTTGCACGGCAAATTCAAGCTAACGGCCAACGTGGAGACATATTTATTGGCATTTCCACATCCGGTAACTCGCCMAATGTGATCAGAGGTTTAGAAATGTGCCGTGCTATGGGCATCACGACAATTGGATTAACTGGTGAGTCAGGAGGCCGTATGGCTGCCCTCTGCGATATCTGCATACGGATACCCTCCCAAGAAACCCCGAGAATTCAAGAAGCGCATATTCTGATTGGCCATATTTTGTGCGCGATCGTAGAAGAATCCATATTTGGCAAAGGATTTTAACCCTATGGAAGCCATCATTTTAGCTGGCGGGCTGGGGACACGTTTGCGGGGAGTTATATGGGATTTACCCAAACCGATGGCTCCCGTAGGGGGCAAACCATTTCTTCAATATATTCTCGAGCGATTGGAGAGGCAAGGGGTTCGCAGGGTGATCCTGGCGGTTGGATACAAACATGAAGCCATTAGCTCCTATTTCGGCCATAGCTTCGGAGAAATAAGAATCGCCTATTCGGTGGAAGAAGAACCGCTAGGAACCGGAGGAGCACTGAAGAAGGCGATGACTCAGATTGCCAGCGATCAGGTGCTGTTAGTAAATGGAGACACGATGTTCCACGTCGATATCCCGCAGTTGATGCAGTTTCATAGTGACCGCGCTGCAGACTTGACGCTTTCACTTAAGCCGATGAAACAATTTGACCGATACGGTGCCGTTATCGTAAGTTCGGACTGTAGGGTGCTCAGCTTTCAGGAGAAGCGGATGTGCGAATCTGGCTTGATTAATGGTGGTGTCTACGTAGCTCGTACCGATTTATGGGATCCGTTCCATCTGTCCGCCCCATTTTCTTTTGAAAAATTTCTAGGAAATCCTGGTGCACAGAAGCTTAACCTGTATGGCTTCCTGAGTGAAGGTTATTTTATCGATATCGGCATTCCGGAAGACTATGAGCGTGCGAAGTCTGAGCTTGGCTCCGGAGGTCGGGACGGATGAGACCGAAGGCGCTTTTGCTTGACCGGGATGGTGTCATTAACCTTGATAAATCTTATGTTTACAAAGTAGAGGATTTCGAGTTTAGCAAGGGGATATTCGAAACACTCTTACGTTTCCAGCATGCTGGATTTCTACTCATCATCGTAACCAACCAAGCGGGGATTGGGCGGGGATTTTACACGGAGCACGACTTTATGGCGTTAACGGCATGGATGACGGAGCAATTCGAGGCACATGGAATCCGGATCGCTAACGTATATTTTTGTCCTTATCACCCGGTACATGGCATTGGCGAATACAAACAAGATGCCTGTTGCCGAAAGCCTAATCCGGGTATGATTCTGCAAGCTATGCGAGAGTTTCAGTTGGATCTTGCCTCATCGGTGATCATAGGTGATAAAGAGAGTGACATCGAAGCAGGTTTGCGCGCTGGAGTCGGAACCACGATATTAATTCGCAACGGTGAGGCAAGTTCAGTTACCGCGGCTACGTTTACTGTGAAGCATGTAGGAGAGGCGGCTGAGCGTTTTTTCGGAACATGTAAATAAGCCATCACATGTGAAAAAAGGCGGCATGCGCCGCCCATTTTGATATTTGTGCGCTATCCCGCGACTGCCGACGGAGATACTTCCCTTCCGCACAATATTTGTGCGCTATCCCGCGACTGCCTACGGGGATACTTCCCTTCCGCACAATTTTTGTGCGCTAGCGCGCGACGGCCGACGGGGATACTTCCCTTCCGCACAATATTTGTGCGCTAGCCCGCGACGGCCGACAGGGATACTTCCCTTCCGCACAATATTTGTGCGCTAGCCCGCCATGGCCGACGGAGATACTTCCCTTCCGCACAATATTTGTGCGCTAGTCCGCGATGGCCTACGGGGATTCTTCCCTTCCGCACAATTTTTGTGCGCTAGCGCGCGACGGCCGACGGAGATTCTTCCCTTCCGCACAATTTTTGTGCGCTAGCCCGCGAAGGCCGACGGAGATTCTTCCCTTCCGCACAATTTTAGCCACACTTAGAAAGAAATCCTGCAAGTTTTTTGCAGGATTTTTGTGCTTTCACAGCGGGGATCACTAGCTAGCTCCCTTTCGTCTGCCCCCGATACGCATTCGGCACGAAGCCGGTATGCGCCTTGAACAGCTTGCCGAAGTAGTTTTTATTCTCGTAGCCGAGCATATCCGAGATTTGTTCTACGCTTTTATCCGTGATCTCCAGAAGCTCCTTCGCTTTCTCCATCTTCATCCGCGTCACGTACTCGATGAAGTTCTCGCCAGTCTCTCGCTTGAACAAGCGGCTCAAGTAGCTCGGGTGCAGATGCAGATGCGCCGCGGCATCCTCTAGTGATATTTTCGTATCGAGATGGTTGTACACGAACCGCTGGCATTCCAGAATTTCACGATTATGCGACTCGCGATACACTTGTCCCGCCCACTCGATGGCCTGCTGCAAATAATCCTTGAGCCACAGCTCCATTTCGCGGATGGAGGACAATTCGTGCACATCGTGATGCAGCAACTCCGAGGAAAACGTCGATTGATAGTGCTGCAGCGACTTGAGGCGCATCCGCACATCGAGGATCATTTTGAGCAGCCAATCCTTCACCTCTAGGGGACGGAACCGATTGTACTGGATGTAATCGACCCACTTCGAGACGAAGGCATCAATCCCTTCTGCACGCTCATCGAACACCACACCGCGGAACTCATCCAACGCTTGCGCATACTGAGCGAGCAGTTCCCCGCCGTCCCCGAATCCTTCCCGCAAATGCTCAAGCTTGCTGATCGAGGACTCTGGCATGTAGAATCGGATCGCCTTAGCCTCTACCATGCGAATTAATTGATCCTTCAACGCCCGAACATCCTTCACCGGGGTTCCCGTGATGAACGAAAAGGAGATTTTCGCATACTTCTGCAAGCAAGCCTGCAGCTGCCGCAGCGTCTGCTCCATCTTCTGGCTGTTGTTCACATGCAGCTCCGAGAAATGTGGGAATAACAATACAATTTCACCCGTATCGTAGGTGAACAGGGTCACTTCCTTTTGATCCACGAGCAGCTCTTCCACGATATTCTGAATCGTATATTCGAATAAATCTGTCGATTGAAACCGACTATTCGCCTCTTTCACCCGATTGGCATAGCCGAAAACAGGCAGAACCGCATGCTTCGTAAGCCTTATCCCAAAATCCTCCGCTTTGGTGCTCCACTCTACAGCGTCAAATAATGGCTCATTCACAGTACTTCGGATGAACTGGCGCTTCGACGCGCCGCGTTGCTGAGACACCTCTTTCTCCAGCTTGCGGCTCTTGGACTGCTGCCGATCCTCGGCATCCAGCTGCTCTTTGAGCCTGACTAGCACTTCCGTAATATTCGTTGCATTCATCGTTTCCTTCAGGATATATTCACTCACAGACAGCTTAACCGCCGCCTGCGCGTAATGGAATTCATCATGGCACGAGAGAATGACAGCCTTCACATTCGGATCATCCTGACGCAGCGCTTTAATGAGCTCTAGTCCGTTCATTTCTGGCATCCCAATATCACTCAACAGCACATCGGTCTTTGCTTGCTGACCTGCCTTCAATGCCTCTAGGGGATTGGCAAAAGCACCCGTTAATTGATACCCTAGCTCTTCCCATTTAATCGTAGCCTGCAAAAATTCAAGAACTGGGACATCGTCATCGACGATCATGACCGTATACATGGTCACACCTCCTTTTTGGGTTGCTGTGGAAAGCGCAAGATGATCTGAGTTCCCTGCTCTAGCTTACTTTCAATTTCATAATCAAATTGATGACCATAGATGATTCGCAGCCGTTCAAAAACATTATGTAAACCAATACCTGATAACGTTGGACTGCTTGCCTCTTCTTCCACATGCACCATCGGGCCAACCTCTAATTGATTGCGCAGCTCCGCTAACCGCTCTGGTGACATGCCGATACCAGAATCCTCAATCCACACCTGGAGTCTGCCATCCTCAGCAATACGGGAAGCGATTGTGATTTCACCAGCTTTACTTTTAAGCCCATGAATATAAGCATTCTCGATAATCGGTTGTAAAAGGAAGCGCGGTATTTGAACCAGCAGCGTTTCTGAAGCCGCGGATACCCGCAGGACAACCCGGTCGCCGTGCCGCGAATTCAAGAGTCGCACATAATGCTCATTAATGCCAATCTCTTCATGAAGCGTGATGTAGGCATTGTTCCGATTGATCGTCATCCGCAACAAAGCCGACAATGAACTAATCAACTCCGCGTTTTCCTCGTCGCCTTTCATCATAATCTTCAACCGGATCGAATTCAAAACATTAAACAGAAAATGCGGGTTAATCTGCGCCTGCAGCATTGCCAGCTCTGCTTTACGTTTGAGCTCTTGCTCTCTCCGATTTTCAACTAATGTCTGCTCGATGCGATCAATCATACGGTCAAATACGTACCCAAGTCGACCGACTTCATCCCCGCCACTAATGTTAGATCGCTCACTCAACTGTCCGGATTCAATTCGCACTACCGTTTGGACAAGCTTCGCGATCGGCTTCGTAAGGGTTCCTACCACATATAACAGAACCATAGCGAACAACACTAGAAAAAACAGCTGTATACCAAAATCGGTCTTCCGAAATGACTGGATTTGTTGGGCAGCATTCTTATACGGAGTCATATTTACGAGTTTCCACTCCGGTGTAATTTGACTGCTAAGCAAGATGTGATCTTCCCCATTCACCTTCACAAAAGCCGCCTCATTCTCATCGGGCAATTGGTCGTAGTAGGGAAATGACTGACCTATCGTCGAGTTGTCTTGATCTACAATGATTCGTCCCTGACCGTCAATAATCGCCATGGATTCCGTTTTCTCATATTGGTTGAACAGTTGTTGTAGCGGAGTCATCTCTAGCCCCACAATGACATAGCCTTTCGTCAATTCATTCTTCTTCAACTTCTTCGCCGCAGCCAGTACGTAGGGCTGGCTTGACTCATTACTGTAATTTGGCTCTGCCCCAATCCACTTCACATTATAACCAGATATCTGTTCGACTTCTGGAAACCAACTTTTCTGCATAAACGTTCTCGGATCGAAATTAATCGTCGTGTACGAAGCCACATACTGCCCATTCGGGAGTAGCAACGTGACATACATTTTATCAAGTGGACTCATAACCGTTGAGAGCCTTTTATCAATCGTATTCTTATTTACAAAAATGTCCCCAATGGACGTGCTGGCATCCACATGACTTAAATTCAGAATGGGTTCCTGCAGATCTTGATCAAATTGCATGAAGTTCATAATATAGAGCATGTTCTTCATTTGTGATGAAACAATTTGACTCACAATTCGCATCGATTCTCGTGAATTGTCTGCCACTTGTGTGCGCACAGCATCTCTTGTAAAAAAATTAGAAACATTCATCGACACGATCGATGGTAATACTAGACAAACTAGGATCGTTAGCATTAATTTATTGCGAAGAGATAATGTACGAAACCATTGCAGCACTAACGTTTCCTGCCTCTCCCTTTGGAAATGGGAAAAAGAGGGGCCCTAAGGCCTCCTCTTGCTTCCTATACACATTATACCAGTAAAGCTAGCCCTAATCGTTATCGATTACTTTGCATTACTTTTTCTGATATCTTCAATTTTAGCTTTCGCTGTAGAAATTGTTTTTTCCAAATCTTGTTTGCCTGTCAAGAACAACTCAACTTGCGTTAAGTATTCTTTCTCTTGTTGCAAGGCATACGTTGGAGGAACAACCAATTTTGTGGATTTGTTCACTTTTAAAGTAGACAGCAAGGAAGTTTTGTCAATAAACTTAACTTGATCTGGCTTGCCGCTTGCAAGGATCGCGTCTACGTTTTTGTTAATATCTGCTTTTTTCCAACCGGAGAAGAACAGACCTTGTGTTTGGATACCTTCTGTTGTGTACCATTTCACGAAGTCATAAGCCGCTTGTTTGTTCTTGGAGTTTGCAGCTACACCCATGAAGTCAGCGCCTACTTCTGTCAAACCATTTGTATCTTTTGCATCATATTTCGGATACGGAGCGAATACCGTGTTGAACTTCGCGTTTTGCGCTAGCTCACCAACCATCCAGTTACCTGTTGCTAGCATAGCTGTTTTACCTGCGTAGAATACGTCACGGTAAGCCATTTTTTGCGAAACAACTTCGAAGTAAGGTACGGACGATTTGTCCACGTTCTCCATTTGGTTACGCAGGTTCAAGGAGAAACGAACTTGTGGGTTATCAATGTTTTCTGTGCCATCGGATTTTACCAAGTAAGGGTTATCCATGTTGTTGTTCAAACCAAGAAGCGCATAGTCTTTCCAGCTATGGAAGTAAGAACCATATTGTTTCGCAGCGCCTTCGCCTGATGTTAATTTTTTCGCATAGTCCGCATAGTCATTCCAAGTCCATTCAGTCGGAACAGGAAGCTTAKCCGCATCTAATTTATCTTTGTTCAAAAGAACGAACCACTCGATCATTTTACCAGGCAAGGCATAGTATTTACCGTTAACAACCGGATCAAGTTTGTACTCGTCTTTCACAACGATATTATCTTTTTTCAAATACTCATCTAGCGGTTCAAGAATCCCTGCACCTACACGTTGTGCGAAATCAGAAGCACTGGAGTACATCACAACGTCCATTTGTTCGCCGGAAGCTGCTAGTAAATCGAGTTTTTTCATCCCTTCTTGGGAATCACCTTTCTCGGACATACTCTCATAAACGACTTTAACGTTCGGGTGCGTTGCATTGTAGGCTTCAACTGTTTTGTTCCAGTTACCTTGAGCTTCTGTATACCATGCTTGTACTTTAATGGTTACAGGCGCTTTCGTTGATGATGTTGCTGTACCGCCTGGCGTTGTCGTTGATGCTGCGTTATCTTCACTTTTGCTTCCGCAACCTGCAAGTGCAGTACTGATCGCTAGAACACCACTTAAAACGAGTAAACTCTTTTTCATATAAACCCCTCCAAGAAGATATTTGTATAATGCTGCGAATGACTGAAAACCTTTACATGACGAATCGTAACAAACTTGGTGTGAGCACACTAGGCAATATTTTAACCTCATGCACTCTTATTTTGACATCTTGCTTGTAACCAGTGTTTAACCTTTTACCCCACCCATGGAAATCCCTTCGATAACTTGCTTCTGTCCAATGATGAAAATAATCAACAAAGGCACGATCGCTGAAACAGATGCGGCCATGATGAGGGAGTAGAACTCGCCATTCAAATCGGCAAAGGAATGAATGCCCAGTGGAAGCGTGAATAACGACTTGTCTCTTAGGAAAATCAATGGATTCTGGTAATCATTCCACGTCCAGATAAAGCGCAGAATGGCATATGTTGCAATCGCAGGACGTACAAGCGGTGTACAGATGGTCCAGAAAATGCGAGCATGACCTGCACCATCAATCCTTGCAGATTCCATGTACTCATCATGAATACCTAGATAGAACTGACGGAGCATGAATGTACCCAGTACGCTGAAAGACCCTAGAAGAATAAGTCCTAGATGCGTATCGTACAGGTGCATCGAACGAAGCAGAAGGAATTGTGGCACCAGAATCGCCTGACTTGGAATCATATAAATAGCAAGAACGAGAACAAAGAGAACATTCGAACCACGGAACTTAATTTTGGAGAAAGCGTAAGCTGCCATGGATGAAAATAGTACGGATAATGCTGTCGTAATGACTGAAACCTTAATCGAATTCCAGTAGTACAACGGAAATTTCGTCGTCCAAACTGTTTTATAATTTTCAATTAGGCTAAAATGTTTCGGAATCCACTGGATTGGGAAGATGAATACGTCGGCTTCTGGCTTCATGGATGCCGAGATCATCCAAAGGAATGGCGTCATGAACAGGATGCCGAAGAGAGCCATCAGTATCGTTACAATTATCTTTTTGGTACTTTTTTTGTTATCCATGTGTGTACCTCCATTCTATTTTAGTAGTTGACCCATTTACGTTGGCCGAACCATTGAATTAGCGTAATCAAAAGAACCAGAATCACAAGCACAATTGCMATCGCAGAGGCATAACCAGATTGTAGGTTAACGAAGGCTGTTTCATATAAACGAAATACCACAACACTTGTTGAATTTGCAGGACCGCCATTCGTAAGTACGGAAATGACATCGAAAACTTTGAACGTACCGATAATACCCGAAACGAGCAAGAAGAACGTAGTGGGCGACAATAAAGGCACGGTAATGCCGTAGAACTGCCTCCATTTCGATGCCCCGTCAATATCAGCAGCTTCATACAAATCCTTCGGAATAGATTGAAGTCCCGCCATGAAAATAATCATGTTGTACCCAATATTGATCCATACCATCAGCCCCATCACACAGTACAAAGCGTAATCAGGATCAGCCAGCCATTTCGGCGGATTCGCAAAGCCCCAGTCCATCAACGTCTGATTAATGGGTCCGTACGTAGGATGAAAGAGAACTTGGAATACGATCGCAACCGCAACAACACTTGAAATATAAGGAATGAAGTAGATAACTTTGAAAACACCTTTGAAATACACTTGCTTATCAATCAGCACCGCTAGAACCAATGAAACAATGAGGGTTAACGGTACAACAACCATCAGAATCATATTATTTTTCAATGAAAGTAGAAAGACACTATCATGAATCAGCTTTGTAAAGTTGTCCAATCCGAGAAATTTCACCTTCGAAAACCCGGCAACAAAGTTCCAATCGGTAAAGCTCAATAAGAAGGAAGCAATGATTGGAAATAACGTGAATACGAATAAGCCGATGACCATGGGACTAACAAAAAGATATCCGGCCAAATTCTCTCGAATTTGCTGTTTAGATTGTTTAGATTTCACTTTGGTTCTTGGGATACTGCCTGCTTGCGATTGTATATGGTTAGCCATGAAATTCACCCCATGTCGTGTTTTCTATAGTCTACCTTGTGTGCGATTCATGGATAAGTCACAGATTTGACCCTTTCGAGTAATATTTTAACCTCAGACATGGATTACTATGATGAAACAAAAAATCAAACATCCGATTTGGATGCTCAGCCGCGCAATAAAACTATTTCAAGCGTAATGACGGGCCCGCGCGGCTGGACGTAATACTCATCGACACGAACCCAAACAAACTAACTGGAAAATCTCCAGTTAATTTGGGTGAAATCCACGATTCTCAACGATTAGATGGATTTTCTACATCTATTTTCAAGGAAAGTAGCTCATCGAGCTCAAATGACTGAAATTAACAGCAGAAAATCCATCTAATTGTCTTAATCACCAAAATCCCGTCCAATTAGATGCATAAAATCCAGTTATTTGCYGTCGCACCGCTTAGATAAACAAAAAACCAGAACGCCACTTGGCCCTCTGGTCTGCTACATCCTTACTTATTCGCTTCATGCACCTTCAGCAGTTTCCCCTTGATGGTTGTATTCTTCATGATCTTGAGCACCATCGGCCCTTTGCCATTCAAAATGTCGACGTACGACACATTATCCTGAATCGTAATGATGCCGATATCCTCCGCGGTGACACCTTCAATCTTGGCGAGGGTGCCGACAAAGTCGACGGCGCGAATCTTTTTCTTTTTGCCCCCGTTAAAATAGAGCTTCATGATGCCCTTGTTCAACTGGTCACTGCGATCCCTCTTGATGACAGGCGTTGCCTGCATCTTCTGATCGAAGGCAGCTTGCTTAGCGGCAACATCTTCGGAATCCGGTGCATCCATCCTTGGAATTTCGAAGCCTAGATAGCCCTCGATATCCGTAAGGAACTTGTCCTCATGCGGCGTTACGAACGAAATCGCCTTGCCCGTCTTCCCTGCTCGTCCAGTCCGTCCGATCCGATGAACGTAGCTTTCCTTCTCCATCGGAAGATCATAGTTGATGACATGCGTGATGTCCTCCACATCGATCCCACGCGCCGCGACATCCGTGGCCACGAGGAATCGGAACTCCCCTCGCTTGAAGGCATTCATGACAAGAAAACGATCATCTTGAACCATGCCACCGTGAATCTTATCGCACGGGAAATCCAGCTGATCGAGCTGCGTGTAGAGCTTATCAACATGCTCTTGTGTCCGGCAGAAAATAATGCAATTCTCCGGATTCTCTATCACGAGCACATTCTGAAGCAATGGCCATTTCTCGTTCTCCCGCACAGTGATGAGAGAATGTTCAATCTGAACCTTCGCAGCTTCCGGTGTTTCAATCTCGATATCGATCGGGTTCCGCAAGTATTGATGGCACAGCTGCTCTACATCCTTCGGCAAGGTTGCCGAGAAGAGCATCGTCATCCGATCCTTCGGCAGCTCATCTATGATCGCCCCCACCTGCTCGATGAAGCCCATCCGCAGCATTTCGTCTGCCTCATCAATAACTAGATATTGCAGGCGTTCTACGTCCAGCGTCCCTTTTTGAATATGATCGAGGACTCGGCCCGGTGTACCAACGACCACGTGACACTTCTGATGCAGTTCGATCTTCTGCTTGGCAAATGGCTGCTTCCCATACAGGGCCACAGCCTTAATCCGCTTAAAGCGACCGATGTTCGTCATATCTTGCTTCACTTGATCGGCGAGCTCCCGTGTTGGCGTCAGGATGAGTGCCTGCGGCCTGTTCTCTTCCCACTCCACCAGCTCGCAGATCGGTATGCCGAATGCTGCGGTTTTCCCGCTCCCCGTGCGGGATTTGACCGTCAGGTCCCGCTCCTGCAGCGCGATCGGAATCACCTTATGCTGCACATCCGTCGGCTGTGTGTAACCGAGTGTGGTTAGCGCACGCGTGATATCCTCACTTAATTGATAATCGTTAAAGCTTCTTGTCGTCACGATTTGACTCCCCTTCTTGTTGCTGTGGCTCTATTCTACTACATCTGGAGGTGGAAAAGAAAAAACATGAGTGAAATACCCATTATTCGGCAATAGTAACAAAAACAAACTCAGGTGGTTCGCTCAATGAAGAACTCTATCTTTACCTTCATGCAAAAATTACTGAAACAGAAGTACCAACCGGTTATAGCCAGTATTCGTGAAGCAAATCAAATTCACACTATGCCAGATAACCTGGAAGAAATCCTGCTCACGATCGGAGAAGGACTGGGGCATAGCACAGATCTTGTGATTCGAAGAATGATGATACCATCCGTGCCTCCCTGCAAGGCTGCCATTGTGTACATGGATGGACTTGCGAATGTCAAAGAAATTCTGGACTCCCTTCTTATCGATTATCGATCCGGAGATATCCATCTCCCCTTGCTAGATGACATAGCACCGTTATCTCTCATCAAAGAGTACTTATTGAAATCAGGTGAAGTCACAGGTACTTCTGATTTTGAAACGCTCTATCATATGATTTTATCTGGGGATACGGTCATATTAGTGGATGGGTATAACGAAGGAATTTGCGCGAACTCACGAGACTGGAAAGATCGCGGGGTCACCGAACCCTCGTCTCAGACGGTTGTAAGAGGGCCTCGCGAAGGTTTTTCCGAATCCTTGCGCACGAACACCGCATTAGTTCGAAGGAAAATCAAAGATCCTCATCTATGGATGGAAACTAGGCAGATTGGCCGTGTCACCCAGACCGATGTCGCCACCATGTATATCAAAGGACTGGTGGATGACACGATTGTCGAGGAAGTACGTACCCGATTAGCGAGGATCGATATTGATGGGATTCTCGAGAGTGGATACATCGAAGAGCTCGTTCAAGATGAAGCCTATACGCCATTCCCTACCATATTTAATACAGAGCGACCCGATGTTGTTGCAGCAGCACTACTAGAGGGACGAATCGCAATCTTAGTAGACGGCACACCATTTGTTCTCATTGTACCAGCCGTATTTACACATTTTATGCAAGCAGCGGAAGATTCTTACCAAAGGGCAGATATCAGCTCATTAATCCGTATTCTCCGATATGTATCGCTGATGATGGCCTTACTCGCTCCTGCTGCCTATATTGCGGTGACGACCTTTCACCAAGAGATGATACCGACAACACTGCTCGTTAATATTGCTGCACATCGGGAGGGAATCCCGTTCCCTGCTTTTATTGAAGCACTTCTTATGGAAGTTACGTTCGAGATCCTCCGGGAAGCCGGGATCAGAATGCCTCGTACAATCGGCCAAGCGGTATCCATTGTAGGTGCGCTTGTCATTGGACAAGCTGCTGTTGAAGCTGGATTAGTAGGCCCAGCAATGGTCATCATCGTCGCGATTACAGCCATCTCTACCTTTATTATCCCTTCCTTTAACATGGGAATTTCCATTCGGATGATCCGTTTCATCCTAATGATTTTGGCAGCATCACTTGGTCTATATGGGATACTCATTGGCATTATTGCTCTGGTGTTGCATTTATGCAGTTTGCGTTCTTTTGGCGTCCCTTACCTAGCTCCATTCGCTCCCTATAATGTGGAGGATCAGAAGGATAATGTCATTCGCCTCCCTCATTGGGCCTTGTTGAAGCGTCCTAGCTTTATTAGTTCAAATAATAGACAGAAACAAACCTATAATCCCCCACAGAAACCAGAATCTTAAGCGTGATTAGCCAAATCTGGAGAAGGTGATCTATACAAATGTTGAAACGAGCTGTGCTTATTATCCTCATGCTGTTGATCGTAACGGGTTGTTGGAACCGCAAGGAGCTTGATCAGATTTCCATAGCAACAGCTATTGGCATTGATAAACATGGGGATCATTATAATGTTTCGGTCCAATTACTCAACTCCGATGAAATCACGTCAACGAAAGGAGTCGGCCAGCGACAGCCCGTTGTGACACTCCAGATGAGCAGCGGGGGTACGATTTTTGAATCCTTTCGTAAGCTGACAATGAGCTCACCACGTAAAATCCTTTCTTCCCATTTACGTATAGTTGTCCTAGGAGAGGAACTAGCTAAAGATGGAATCTCCAAGGTGCTGGATCTCATATCAAGAGATCCAGAGGCGCGCTCGGACTTCAATATTTTATTAGCTAGAAATGCTACAGCCAACGATATCTTACAAGTGTTGACACCACTTGAGAAGATTCCGGCCAACAAGCTCTATTCTTCTCTCGTCTCCTCCGAGAAAAATTGGGGAGTCACCGCAGATGTTGACTTGCATCAACTTATTTACGATTTAGTGGATCCAGGTAAAGATCCCGTCCTTTCTAGTATTCATATTAAAGGAGACCCGAAAAAAGCAAAGTCTCGCGAAAACTTAAGTTCTGTTCTCCCTCCTGCAATATTGGAGTATAAAAGCCTTGGTGTTTTCCATAAAGATCAGTTTGTCGGATGGTTAACGGACAGAGAAAGTAAAGGTTACAATTATGCCTTGAGTAACCTGCAAAGTACGGTTGTTGCTCTTCCTTGCCAAGATGGTGGCAAAATGTCCATAGAATTGATAAGTACAAGTTCCAAAATCAAAGCAAGATTTGTAGACCAACAACCGCAGGGCTTCGTCAATGTTAGCGTTGAAGCGAATATTGGAGAAGTAGCCTGTAAATTGAACTTAAATTCCACCTATACGATACAAGCCATCGAAGAACAGTTAAATGAAGAAATTAAGCAGACGATCCTAGATTCCGTGGCGAAAGCGAAGTCCTACAAGTCAGATATATTCGGATTCGGAGCCGCTATTCATCGTGCGAATTATAAACAATGGAATCTGATGAAAGAGAACTGGGATCAAGCTTTTGTTGATCTACCTGTTCAAGTAACTGTGCATGCCAAAATTCGCCATACGGGCTCGGTTGTTGAATCTTTTCTTGATCAAATGGAGTGATATGTATGATTTGGAGTTTTATTATTGTTCTTGTCTCACTTTGGACACTGAAGGTTCAGATCACTCTTTTAAAAGCAAAGAATCAGTACAGAGAAATCTGGTTCTTCATTCTATCTCTCTGCATTTCCGCCCTATTGAGCATAGCTGTTAGTTTAAAGATCCCCCTGCTCAATCCATTAGATGTGATCGCTTACGTATTCGGACCTATGGGGAAAATGATCACAACCTTACTCACGTAACTGTAAGTCAAAGGAGTCAGCGATGTTCGAAAAAGAGAAAATCAGCCTGCGCCAATTTAAAATATTAGTTTTACTATTCAGCTTGGGCAGTACGATCCTAATCGTGCCTTCTGTCCTTACGGCTTTTGCCCGTCAAGATGGGTGGTTGTCTGCAGCCTTAGGTATCACTATAGGAGGAGGTGTGATAGGCCTCTATGTAACGCTGGGTAATCGGTATCCGAATCACTCCTTAATGGCCTATAGCGAGTTGATCCTAGGAAAATGGTTAGGCAAAGTCATAAGCATCCTCTTCTATCTATTTTTCCTTATCATAGCCTCATTAGTTCTTCGTAATGTCGGTGATTTTATTACAACCATTATCATGCCAGAGACACCCATTCAAGTTATTCACTTTGTATTCCTGCTGATTATTATGCTCGGAGCAGTGTTGGGCTTAGAAGTGATTGCCCGTGCTGGGGAGATTTTCCTACCTTGGGTTCTGTTGTTTATTGGTGTGCTTATTGGCTTTCTGATTCCACAGATTAAAATTGAACGCTTACCACCTATATTTGAAGCAAGTACCAAAGCTATTATTCACGGAAGTTTGTCGGTACTTTCTATTCCCTATCTGGAAATGGTCGTTTTTCTGATGGTCTACCCGACTATTCACACCAATTTGAAAAAAGGCAAAGGATTTATTCAAGCAGGCTTTATGGGTGGTGTGGTCATTTTTACCATAACCATTTTATGTATCGTCGTACTTGGTTGGGACTTCACTTCACGCCATACGTTTCCTAGTTACACATTAGCTAAAAAGATCCATCTCGGCGGATTCATCCAACGCATCGAAGTATTGGTCGCGATCATTTGGTTTGTCACCATCTATTTCAAGCTCGTTATTTGCTTCTATAGCTCACTGGTTGGACTGCAGCAAATCTTTAACTTGCGTACCTATCGCCCGTTCGTCGTGCCAAGTGCGCTTATTCTGTTTACACTCGCCTTCCTTGTTTACCCGAACATCATCTATTTCCGAGATTTCGCTTCTAATATTTGGCCTCCATTTGCCCTAACTATCGGGCTGTTCCTGCCTTTAGGTTTGTTGATTGTATCTTATTTTAGACCTGTTGGAAGGTCGAATAAATGAATGGGGGATCGTTATCGCTTCTTCATCCAACATAAACACCTGTCGCAGAAATGGAGCAGCGATTAGCCAAAATAATTGAAGCGTTAAATATTGAATCGATCGGTCATCCTCATCATCAAAGATTTACCTTCCTTCCTTAGCAACCGGTTTACGTTCACAGCCAGCGTATTATCATGACGAACTGAAAATACGATCCACGAGCTTTTTGCGCATGACATACCAACTATCTATCCGCTCTGGATAAAATTTATGCTCGATGACTTCATAATGTAACCTTTCGTACATCCGAATATTGTCTGGAATGGATAGTCGTACCTCAACCCGAGTTTCCATAATCCCCTGATCTCGTGCTTTGTTTTCCACGAAAGTTAACAGTGCTTTGCAGATGCCCTTCCCCCGAAATTCAGGAAGTACAGACACTCTGCCAATATACATATAATCGTCGACGGGCTTATACCTCGCTGACCCGACCACATTAGCTCCTTCGCATGCGAGTGCTGCTCCACCGCCGATGTTAAATGTATGAATCGTGTGATCCACCGTTTCCTTAAGTGCACCTGAAGGTGGATTGAGCTTACCGTTGTATTCTTTGAATGATGCGATCATGACCTGGTAAATGAGTTCGGATTCGTCGATTGTAGCTTCTCTGATGGGTAAGGTCATCGTTCCTCGACTCCTTATATAGATTTATCAAGCCTAGTTACGAGCCATGTTCCTTACATAATCAGGCATCCTTCGCATATATCGCTCTGTATCGTGCTCAAAATCATACTGCTTGTACAGCTCATGCGCATCCTTCGTACCCAGCAAGCCAACGAGGTCTTTATAATCATCACAGGTTATCAAGCTTTCTACTAGTTTCTTACCGATCCCCATGCCCCTGTAGTCTTCATCAATAAATACATCGCATAGATAAAACATCGTCGCATTGTCCGTTACGACTCTCGCGAAGCCAACTTGTTTGCGCCCTTCATATACGCCATAGCATGCAGAGTTCTCGATCGCGCGAAGCGTCCTTTCTTCCGGTCGTTTATTCGCCCAATAGCTTCGTGAGAGGAAACCTTGGATAACATCTAGATCTAGCCGTTCTTTATTACCGCTGATGACAAATTGGTTCCACGTAATCTCCATCATATCTGCTCCTCTACTGAACTCGGTTCATTGATTTCCATCTATAATACTACATTCCATTGCCATTGCTGAATTCCCTTTTCATCCCTTCGAAAAGTCCTACAAACTTGTGCACGAAATGTCGGATAACCATCTGCAATTCCTGCTATTCTATGGTTAGAGGAGGTCAGAACGATGGATTTGCTTAAAAACATGAACAGCGCGCTCAAGTTTATCGAAGACAACCTGACGGACACGATTGACACGAATGAAGTAGCTCGGATAGCCTTATGCTCCGAATATCATTTCAAGCGTATGTTTTCCTTCCTCGCGGGCATCCCGTTATCCGAGTACATTCGCCGCAGGCGGCTAAGCCTTGCCGCTTTTGAGCTGAGAGACAGTCAGGTCAAAGTCATTGATATTGCCATCAAATATGGGTATAACTCGCCTGATTCGTTCACAAGGTCTTTTCAGAATTTGCATGGTGTTACACCGTCTGAGGCTAGGAATAATGGACAGTCTTTGAAAGCCTATCCGCCTATGACCTTCCAAATCACCATTCAAGGGGGAAGTGAAATGAATTATCGTATTGAGGAAAAAGAAGCGTTTCATATTGTTGGTATTCACAAACGAGTGCCCATTATCTTTAACGGCGTTAATCCTGAAATTGCCGCGATGTGGCAAAGCTTAACTATGGACTTAATTAACACCCTTAAACAACTCTCCAATGTCGAGCCCATTGGTCTAGTAAGTGCCTCTACCAACTTCTCCGAAGGCCGCATGGAGGAAAAGGGAGAGCTTGACCACTATATTGGCGTTGCTACAACGAATCCGTGTCCCGATAATTTCACACAACTCGACGTATCTGCCTCGACGTGGGCGGTATTCGAAGCCATCGGACCGTTCCCCGAAACGCTGCAAAATGTATGGGGACGCATCTACTCCGAATGGTTCCCTTCCTCAGGCTATGAACAAGTTGCTGGACCGGAAATGCTGTGGAACGCAGATAAGGATACAACTTCGCCTACGTTTAGAAGTGAGATATGGATACCGGTGAAGAGGAAGTAGTGAAAGCAATTGCTAGATCGTGAGGGGGGGCCGCTCCCCCCGTTACCGACCAAAGTGACTTGGAGGATCTCTGCAGTAGCATATAGAAAAGCTCCTGGATTCCTGCATAATTACAGGAATTAGGAGCTTTTGGGGTTAGATTACATCACTATTGGCATGTGGGAGCAGCTTTTCAGTGCATCCTGCTACTGTAGTGATGTTTTTCATTGCTATTGGCAGAGGTTGATGAGTCAGCCGCCGGAGGCTGACATCGAGAAAGCCGTCAGCTAGACGATGACAGTGGCCTTCTCCTTCGGAGCGCTAGGCACCGCGGGCTTCTTGTACTGCACGCCCGCGGTGTCCCGCTCCCGTAGCATGAGGGAGAATCCCCACGCTACCGCAAGAAACCCAGCCGCGCCAAGCAGCGCGATTTGAATGATCCGGCGAGGTCCGAGCTTCCTCGCCGTCCACGGCATGAGCTGAGACACAGCCATGAGGCCAAGCGCCTCGGGAAATGTCGTCAGTCCGGTATGCAACGCGGGCTTTGAACACATCCTGATACATCAGCGGGGAAATATAGAGCATGCCGAGCAGCCCCGCTGCGGTACACAATGCGATCATGCCTGTCGTAGATACAGGCGATCTACGAACAAGCGCAGTTGGAGCATCGGCTCACTTACCCCCTTCGCAGGAAGCGAACAGCACGACTTACCAGTGCCGGAAGCACCGAAACATGTCCTTCGCCTTCAAACTCATAGAAATGAGCATCTAACTTCTCACTCGGCAAGAGAGCTAAGCGCCCATACAGCTCTTTGGCATTCTCGCTCATATTGCTCGGGTGATTCTTCTCGAGCTCACCGATGGTGATAAGCAGCTTATGTTGAATTTGCCTCTGCTGGAGACCGGAAGTATACTGGTCCTCCTGCTCGCGCAGCATCGCTTTGTTCCAATGGACCGATGGACTGCCTGCAATATAGGTTTGAAACGTGTGCGGCTGCGTGAATAAGGTATGCAGCACGAAAAGTCCACCTAGCGAATGCCCAAAGACCGCTTGCTGCTTCGTATTAATCGAATTATCACGCTCGATGCGTGGCTTAAGCTCCTCCTCGATGAAAGCCCGAAAAGCATCCGCCCCACCGACTTGAGGTCTTGCAGCTTCTTTGTTGCGTACAGGTAGAGCATCAAGCACTTCTTTCGGCGTTGGCATCGTAAAATCATAAAACCGTGAGGAATCGAACGGCTCGCCTGTCGGATAGCCAATACCCACAACGACTGCCGGGTAGACACCCGTCTTCTCGGGAACGCGTGATTGTACACGCATCGTTTCAACCATCGTGGCAAAAAGCGCATTGGCATCCAGCAAATAGATGACTGGGAATCCTTCAGGCGGCGCCTCCTGCGAAGGCTTAAATACGTAAATTTGATAGGGCTGCTCTCTTGTTGCGCTGTGAAGAAGATACTGCTCTGTGTTTGGTAATGTAAAAGACTGACGGACAACTTCCCTCGAAGGCGTAGTGGTCTCGATGGATGAATGGGGTAAACGGGTCATTGGGTTTACTTTCTTTTCCTCTCGTTTCAGGTTCAACGATCAGGCTGGATCTAGTGTGTTTACGGATCGATGGATTGTCTATGGGAATAACGTTTGATAATGATTCTCATTATTGATTATAGGGTAAGGTAAACACATCGACCATGAACGATATCCACATAATGGAATGGAGAATGTTCAGATCATCGGGGAGCAGTGAAATCTACAACTTCGCTCCAAATTATCTACAGGAAATCCATCTATTTGCTCAAAAGTGCGGTTTCCCGCCACATTACCTGTAGGAAATCCAGTTAATCCAGTCAGAGTCAATAGCGACGAGGGGGAGGGTGTACAAGTGGTTTGTTTGGTGTCGGTATGCATGTGGTGCGTGGAAATGCTTTGGCTGATGGGTGCGAGGGTCTTCAAGTAGCTTGTTTGGCGTGGTCGTGCATGTGGTGCATCGAACGATGTGATGGTGGGATAAATAAGTTGTAGATTGATCCCTTAAAAGAAGCAGCGGCGGACCAAGACTTGAAAAATAAAGTCTTAGACTGCCGCTGTAGTCATTCAAATAACCTACCCTTTAGTATAACAATGCATCATCTCTGCGATCCCCGAAAGAGTTAATGCATAATGAGGACTGGGTAACTTGATAGCTGTGAAACCTTGTGGCTGACACTTCCAAGCATCATTTCTATTATGCCAATTAGCCCACGGCTCCCAATAATAATGAGTTGCTGCTCGGTATCCCCTGCATATTTTAATATCTCATGTATCATCCTTCCCGTGGCAGCTCGTAACTATTTCGGCTACCTACAAAACGGTTTCTTGCTGCTCCTATACCGACTAAAAAGAGCAAGATCGCAGCGCCAAGCAGAATGAAAAGTGGCAGGTTCCAACTATTTGTCGCATCATGCAGATATCCTATAAGAGCAGGACCGACTGCGGCAAAAAGATATCCGATCGATTGCGCCATGCCAGACAGTTTCGCTGCTTGATGCGCATTTTCAGTACGTAACCCGAAAAACATCATGGACAAACTAAAGGCGAAGCCTCCACCTATTCCGAGCATGATGATCCACAACAGAATCATATTGGAGCTTCCGTAAAGAAGTCCAATCGTTCCCGTCAAAAGCAAAATGGTTGTAATGACCACTAACAACCGTTGGCTGGACATGCGCCCAGCAATAACGGGGACAATAAAGGCAAATGGAAGCATAGCTAACTGCATGATCGAGAGGTACCATCCTGATTGGTTTGGATCAATTCCTTGCTGCTTTAAAATTTCAGGCAACCATGCGATCAAAACATAGAAAACCATGGACTGTATACCCATAAACAAGGTTACTTCCCAGGCAATGAGGGATTGCCAAACATTCACATCGTTGCTGGCCATTTTTTGACTCGTCGTGGTTGTTTGCTTCGTTTGGTTTCTTAATTGGGGTAACCAACAGAGGATTGATACAAAGCTTAGAATCCCCCATATTCCCAATGCTCCCTGCCATTTCAGACCTGCGTTTACGGCTAGAGGCACACTGATTCCCGATGCGATTGCTCCACATAAACTCATTGAAATGGAGTAAACACCTGTCATGGAGCCAATTTTATTTGGGAAATCCCTCTTGATTATACTTGGCAATAATACATTACATACGGCAATTGCGAATCCAAGAATTGCTGTTCCAATAAACAGATTAGCTGCGCCAGATAAAGAACGTATTACAATACCTACAGTCAGAAAGAGCAAGGCGATCATTATGATACGTTCAACCCCATACCTTTGGCCTAATTTTGGTACTAGAGGCGATAACAAAGCAAATGCAAGCAAGGGTACCGTTGTGATCAGGCCTGCTAATGTATTTGAAATATGAACGTCATCCCTTATCAGACTCACTAAAGGACTGACTGATGTTAAGGGAGTACGTAAATTAGCTGCAATAACAATAATGCCGAGAATGATCAGCCCTATAGAGGATGGTACGGCTTTATTATTTTGTTTGTTCGGCATTCTTAATTTCTCCTTCCTGAATTCTTACGTATTATTTGCTTCCTGCTTTTTGAAAAAAACGATACATCCGCGCGAATAAATAAAGTATATTATAATATACTTTATTTATCAATAAGTACTTTATAATATACTTTGATTCATCTATAAACAAAAATACAACTCTGAAATTCCCGTCATGGAATTCAGAGTTGTATTTAATAAGTGGAATTTTCGACTTTAGAAATCGTACTTTAAGGATATATGGAGCACTGTTTCGCTATCCGTATGATTGGTATAAGAATGAGGACAATCTGCACGAAAACTGATAGTATCATATTGATTCAATGTGTAAATCTCTCCATTGACTTGAATTTCAATGGAACCAGTCATGACTGTCGCAATTTCAGTTGTATTGACATGATGACCTTCAGGCTGATACGAGCTATTTGGTTGTAAGTAAGCCCGACACATTTCAATATCGTTACTTTTAAAAATTGGTTCAATGATCCAATTTTTTTGATCATTAGAAAACCGCAGTCCTTCACCTGCTCGATACAAACTAGCAGAGTCTTCTGATTTGAATAAAGCCAATAGCGGTAAAGATATACCTTTTGAAATTTTCCATATAATAGCCAAGGTTGGATTTGTCTCGCCACGTTCGATATTCCCCAGAGTAAGTTTGCTTACGCCCGTTAGTTCCGATAAGTCGTCTAAGCTCATGTTTTTTTCTTTTCTGTACTTTTTCAAGGCAACACCGATTTGTAATACAATTTCTTTTGATTCATTGATTTCATCCATTAGATTCACCTCAACAAAAAACAGTTATAGCTAGTATATTATTTATCTAGATACTTTTCCATACGAGTAGTATTTGATGGTGGACTACACTCCTATGAAAAAATAATCTGCCCGTTTAGCTTAATGAAACTTCTTCAGTCTAATACTTTATTTTCTTCTAACACATGTGGTGCGTCGAACGATGTGGTGGTAGGGGTGAGGGGAGGCTTCAACTAGCTTGTTTGGCGTCACTCCCCCTCCCTACGGCGGATTACCTGTAAAAACTCCAGCTAAATTCTGTGAAATCCCTCGATTTTTATGTTTAACTGGATTTCCTACATCTATTTCCGCTGATCTGACCGATATCCGCAATTCCGGCCCAAATTAGCTACAGGAAATCCATCTAATTGCTCGAAAGCGCGATTTTCCGCCAATTTAACTGTAGGAAATCCATCTAATCCGCTCAGATGTGGGTACGAGAGGCAATTGGCATGCGTATAGGTTTGCCCAGCACCGTCTAGCCTCGTTCTGCTCTACCTAGCTCGGCCAGCACACCCGCAAACAACACAAAAACCGCCCCCTCCCAGGGGCGGCTCCACCACTCTCTATCGGCGATGCTTATTCCGATAGAGCAGCCAAACGAAGTACGGCACGCCAATAATGGCGATGACGACGCCGACGGGCATCTCCACTGGCGCGAACGCCATTTTGGCGATGAAATCGGAGATCATCACCAAGAGCGCGCCGACAATCGCGCTGACGGGCAGCAGCCGGCGATGCGTTATGCCGACGAGTCGGCGAGCGATATGCGGCGCCATGAGGCCAATAAATCCGATGCCGCCGGAGACGGATACGCAGGCACTTACAATACCGATACTGCTCAGCAGAAGGATCGCCTTCTCTTTGTCTACAGCGGCTCCCAGCCCGCGAACGCTCTCTTCGCTCAGCTGGAACACATCCAGCACAAGAGATCGCCAGATAAGAACTGGCGTCAATACGATCAACCACGGCAGGATGGAGATAATATACTTCCAGTTCGCATTATAGATGCTGCCGGATACCCAGACGGCAGCCATCTCGAAATCTTTGGCATTCATTTTGAGCGTAATAAACACGGTCACTGCAGACAAGCCCGATGCAATCGCGATCCCCGTAAGTAGAAGCCGTTGCGAATCTAGCCTCCCCTCCTTTTGGGAGAAGACATAGATCAGAAGCGCTGCGCCCAGCCCACCGACCAAGCCGACAATAGGCATGGCCAGAATCGCCGCCCAGCCCGTTCCTTTCACCTTCCCTTGAAAGAAAAACAGGAAGATGACCATCGCCATCCCCGCTCCCGCATTGATACCMAGGATGCCCGGATCGGCCAAGTTGTTCCTAGTCAAGCTCTGCACAACTGTTCCCGCCATCCCTAACCCCATCCCAACCAACAACGCGATGACGATACGAGGTAGTCGGAACTCTAATATCACTAGATCATAATCATGCTGCGCATCAATCCGTAGCAGGGTTTTAAATACATCTTTCAACGTAATATCGAAAGCCCCATTAGTCAGGGACATATACGCCGTTAGTAACAGAAGTCCAATACCAATAATAATCTGCCAAGCATAGTACCGATCATTTCTTTTATCGATGAGACTCCCCTCCTCGCGTGCGAATGAGATAGAGGAAGAATGGAACACCGAGGATCGCGGTAACGACGCCAATCGGCATCTCGAATGGATAATTGAGGAAACGGCTCAACACATCACACATCCCCAAGAAAACGGCACCGATCACAGCCGAACATGGAATAATCCATTTGTAATCGATTCCCGTTAGAAACCTTGTGATATGTGGGACAAGCAGGCCAACAAATCCAATTTTACCTGCAATAGCCACAGAAATACCCGTCAGTAATACGACGCTTAATGTCGTTAACAATCTGACCTGCATCGTCTTCTGCCCAAGCGATACGGCGATTTCGTCCCCTAATGAGAAGATCGTCACCGACTTGGACATCCATATGGCAAGCCCCAAACCTACAACGGCAAAAGGAACCGCCAGCATAATTAACTGTGGATCCAGTTGATGCAGGCGTGCGTTATACCAGAAGCTAATATTTTGGGAGACTTGAAAATACATCGCAATTGCCGCAGACACACTACTCAGAAACGTCCCAATTAATGTCCCTAGTATCGCTAAACGCACAGGTGACAATCCCCCTGGTAATAGCGAAGCTAGCCCAAATACAATAACGATGCTTAGCGCCGAGCCAGCAAAAGACGCCATAATCATAGCCATCATCGAGGAATAGGGTGCAATGACCATACACAAGGTTACTGCGAATGCTGAGCCATCGGATATCCCCATGATTGAAGGGGATGCCAGATAATTCCTGGTCATCCCCTGCATGAGAGCGCCCGACACCGCGAGGAATGCGCCGACAAGCAGCGCTCCAATTACTCTTGGCAGTCTAGCGTGCATAATAATTTGATGATCGACATCGTTCGCATCAAAATGGACGAAAGCTTCAATAATACGGCTGAAATCCATGCTTTTGGCCCCATATGAGATGGACAGCACGATCGTAAAAAATATCGCGAAAGGTGCTGCCAATAAGATGAGGGTTGGTGCGGATACTCTCCATTTCATAGCTCTACTCTCACTTTGCTTGAACTAATTTAGAGCCATTAATCGCTTCTAAGAATTTAATTTTACTGTAAGCTGTACCGCCTTGTAGTAATGGATCTACGAGATTGGTATATAATTGGCCATTTTTAACKGCATTAATGTTTTTGAAGATAGGGTTGTTTTTCAAGTCTTCGAACACTTTCGGTGTATCTTTGTTCTCTTCCTCAGAGAATGGTTCATCTCAGCAAGCTTCTCGAATGAAATGTTTTGTTGCGCTTTCGCTGCTTTCACTTCCGCCGGTACTGTTGCACCAAGCTCAGCGTAGATAGATGGATTAAAGAATACATCCTCAGGGAAGATGAATAAGCTGCCTGCACGTACGCGAATTGCCAATACCTTCTTATCTTTGAAAATAGGACCGATCTTCGCTTTCAAAGCTGCTGAATCCGCCTTGTACTTATCAAGCACTTGCTTCGCTTTATCTTGTTTGCCTGTCAATTCGCCAAGCAAATTCAAGTTATTTTCCCAATCTGTTGCAATGTGAGATACCGGAATCGTCGGTCCCACTTTGGTCATTTTCTCAATCGTCTCCGCAGGAAATTTGGTGCTCATGAGAATAACATCCGGCTTCAGCTTCAAAATCGTTTCAAGGTTCGGCTGTGCTTTCTCGCCTACGCCCTCTGCTTTATCCGTAATTGGCGCGAATACAGCTGGGAATTTCCCACCGACCGTTAGTGCACCAACTGGCTTCACATCTAGAAGCAAAGCATCTTCCAAAGACTCCAGTGCGCCCGTAATAACGAGTTTATCCACTTTTCCAGGGACCGTGTACTCTTTACCCACGTATTTGATGACTCTTGGCCCTGAAGGTGTTGCTGCAGGAGCAGCTGTTGGTGCCACCGAAGCAGCTGGAGTTATTGTACCTGCTGCTGCAGGAGCCGTTTCCGTTTTCCCCCCGCCACATGCCGTCAATCCTAACAGAACCAATGTCGTAATACCGATTGTTGCTAACTTTTTCATTTTTCTTAAATCCCCTCTCTATCCGTTACAAATGATAATCATTCTCATTTAATTATAAAATAAGTTGCCCATGTCGAACATGGACAATATACGGAAGTTCTCATGTACGATTGTCACATAGATGATCATGAATGTCTTGAACCATGCGCTCCATGGCATAAGCAGAGTACTCGCGCCACGGATCAGAGGAAATGAGATGTAGGCGATTTCTGCGTACAACTTTCAGGTCCTGCCATGGGGCAGACGCTCGGATTCGCTCCCAATGCTGCAATGTCTTTGATTCCTGCCGTATGTTGAGAAGCAAATGATCCGCATCGAGATGTGCCAACTCTTCCAGTGTCAAACTTTGGTTATCTGCATATTGCTCTGAGCCCAGCGGCGCCTGTAAACCCAGATCTAGAAAGACATCTCGCATCCCACGTGTCGGGAATAGGAAGAAGCTATCGCCTAATAAGCTGGCAATCAACACTTTATCATTCTGGAGCTCTTCCTGCAGTCGCTCCCGTACGATCTTAATCTCGCGGTTGTAACCGTCTATCCAAACAACTGCTTCATCTAATGCACCTACAATTTGTGCCGTGGCGTGCAGTTGTTCCTGCCAGCTTTTATCATACAGAGGTACAATATGAACAAGGGCAATTTGAGACAATCGCTCCTTCTCCTTCATTGCCAACTGGTCTGTGCTAATGATGTAATCCACCTGACTATGCTCCAGTGCTTCCACGTTCGTTTCCCAATCCTCATTAAACCGGTAGCCACTCAAGTGCAAAGGGATATCTGTGCGATATTTATTATAGTAGTAGGAACTCCATTTGGGGTGTAGGGGGGCAGCGTAAGGCATGATCTTGAGTGCAAGCAATTGTCCGAGCACCGCCACAGAATAAGCGACGATTCGTTGTCGGCGATTTTTCAAATACTCGGTCGGGGAGACACCAACTTCTTTCTTAAACATGCGGCTAAAATAAAACTCATCATTGTAACCCACTTGGTAGGCAACATCCTTCAAACGTACATCGGTTTGCAGCATCAGCTGCTTCGCCATGTTCACTCTAACTTCTGTAAGATAGTCGATGGCGGTTTTGCCGCACGTTTTTTTGAATAAACTCACGTAATATTTCGGACTAATTTCAGCCATACGTGCGAGCTGTTCAATCGTCAAACTTTCCTTAAAATGGGCTTCGATATAGCTCTTCGTACGATCCATAGCGGCCCGTGAGTCGGACTTGGGATTCTGACGAATATGCGTCATCACCCAATGCATCAGTTCTAGAAATAGGGACTGTCCTCGAAATCGCTCCACAGCGCTCTCACTTCTACAGCATGCAAATAGCTGATCACACAGCTGAGTCAGTGTACCCTCGATATGGACACGCAGCTCGCCCATGAGTGGGAAATTCACCTCATCATCTGACGTATCACCCTGAATATCAAAAACAATGAGATACAACTCTGACTTCTGTCCATCACAAAAACCAACCGTTTCGCCAGGCATTAAAATATGTACAGTGTCCGGTTGCATACGAAAAGTTTCCAGATCTATTCTCAAATGGCCTTCACCATGCTTAACAACGATCATGCAGTAAGAAGAAATAAATTGCTGAGCCAAATTTCCCTCTTGAATGAATTGAGCAGTACGAAATTTAAGCCATGTATGATCAAGGCAAAGGAACGTGTCTTCATCTTTAGTCAACACTTCAGACAAGGCAGCAGGCTCCCCTCTATTTATGAAAATGAGAATCATTATCAATTTAAAATTTAGCACAAAAAGCAAAGGCCTGTCAACGATTGACAGACCTAAATGTGCTTAAAATATAGTTTGCATCTGCTCGTTCCGGACCTTTCACGTGTGCCGATGGTTTGCAGCATGTCGTTAAATAGTAGGTATTCGTGTCTTGAGCGCGGGGCAGTTCAAAGGATGAGAGCTGCCACGCCTCGCCGCCTAATAGTTTCAACCCCTCCACACCTTCCGAGATCAAGACTGAGAAGTCGGTAAGCGGCAGCGATAGCCCTTTGCCTACAGCTTTGATATAACTTTCCTTGGCCGTCCAAATCTGATAAAAACGCAGCTGCTTATCCTTATCTTGAGCGCCATTCAGCACGAAGCGATACTCATCCTCCGCAAAAAAGGATCGAGCAATCCCGTCTTCGAAGGCTTGCACGCGTTCCACATCGACGCCGACGGGATCGCTGTCCACCAGACAGACCACCCAATCCCCCGAGTGGGACACATTGAAATGGTAGTTACTCACCCCGCTGAGTCGCGGTTTACCGTAGCTATTGAGCTCGAACCTGATACTTGCATTGTCCATGTGAAGGTCCTCGATAATTCGACTACGAAGCAGCAGATCCGCCATCAATCCTCGGATCAGATCTTCTCGGTGACGAAAGCGATGCAGGCGTGCCCGCTTCTCTTCCGATATATAGGTGAGTCCTTCGGTTACCGCTTCTGGAGTTATTGACGTAATTGGTAATACATATAAACGCGCGATGGTGAACACCTCATTTATGCCACAAATATTCCATTAACCATTCACTCATTTCGATCCAATACCTGCGAATCCTCCTTTTGCAACATGCACACGTAGAAAAGCTGTGTATCCTCTGATACACAGCTTTCCTTTTTACATATAGGGTGTTTCCTCGAAACGTTGTTTCGCTTGCTGCAATTGTTCGAAGGCCAATGGGTTCTCAGAGAGCTGCTTGTTCGACCTTACAGCCTGCACCACGTGGTGCAGCAGACTTTCTGGCATATCCACATCACCGGTATTCGCTGTTAATGCAACAATCATCTTCAATTCCGGAATACCGAAGATACGTCTACCGCCTGAACCCGAAGCATAGAAAATTTCCATTTCCTTGCGACTTCCCTTATTTAAACCTTTGGCAAGTGACTTAGTCCACCAATAATAGCCGTAAGAGCCTTGCGTACCATTACTATAATTTAAAGTTACTCGCTTCATGAATGATGTGCGAATCCAAGATTGGGGAATAATTGACTTTCCTTCCCACTGTCCTTCATTCAGATACAGCAAGCCTAACTTCGCCATGTCCTCCAGTGATAAAGCCAATGCCCACGCGCCAATTGTAATGCCTCGATGATCATGATTCCATTTCACATTCGTTATGCCAAGCGGTTCGAATAACCGCGACTTCGCATATTCAAACATGGACATACCCGTTACTTTCCCTATTACTGCCGAGAGTAAATGCGCATCACCGTTCGAATAGTTAAACACAGCACCAGGCTGATGTTGGGCTGGGCGATTTAGAATATACGCTACCCAATCCGCTGCATGCATCATCTCAGTCGATGATTGTTCCTGATCATTATCCCATGAAAGTCCTGAAGTCATGCTGAGCAGATGCTTCAATTGGATCTTTGATTTTAAAGGATCATTTTCTAACTCTGGAAAAAATGTAGCCAGACGCTGTTCAATCGTCTTCAGTTTTCCCTCTGCTAAAGCAATTCCGATTAATGCTGATGTCACGCTTTTGGTAACTGATTTCATATCTTGCGGAATTCCAGGTTGAATCCCTTCTTTACAAGCATCTGCCACCCATACACCATTCCGGATAACCGCTATACTGTGCACGCCTTGATCATGGAAAACGTCAAAAGTCTTAGCTAACGTAGCTGAGTATAATCCTTGTGCCTCAGGCGTTGATGTTGGCCAGCCATGCGTGGGCCATTGAGCCGGTGGACGGGATGTTGCTTCCATACTACTTCGAGTTGGACTAATCACATTTGTTACCACAAGATCGATCCTTCCAGTTTGGTTTTCCCCTTTTTTCTTGTAATATACAGAAAAAGTGTGAAGCAAATGTGGTGTGAATCTTAAAGAAACCTTAAGATAGCTGAAAGTTTCCTGAAAATCTGTGTTGAAAACGCTCTTATGTTACAATTTGTTGAACAGTCATTTACACCGTAAATTTTGGAGGTCACCATGCGCAAATTAATCTTCTTCATCGGTCCTGCAGGTGCAGGCAAAACAACGCTAGCAAGAGCTTGGGTGCGCCGACATGGCGGAGCTTTCTTAGATATGGACACATTGCTGCGCCCCGCGGCAGAAGCGATCATGACCCTTGCTGGGCAAGATCCCAGCGATCGGGATTCGCCTTTTTATAAGCAACACTGCCGCGATTTGGGATATCGCATCACGATGGATGCGGCGCTTGAACAGCTCCTGCTTGATCAGGATGCTATCGTGATCGGGCCATTTACGAAGGAACAGGGAGACCCGCTGTGGCTGGAAGGGGAGTTGGCTCGTATCGGAGCTTCCATACAGAATGTCCGTGTTAAGGTGATTTACGCGTATTTACCGAGTGAGGATGTTTATAAGGAGCGTATTCGCTTAAGGGGCTTGGAATTGGATGTATGGAAGCTGGACAATTGGGATCAATTCCGTTCATCCCTGCAGCGCAGAGAAGTTACTTGGCGGATGGAACCGTCATCTCTCCTGTATTGGGATAATTCGGAGCCTTTATCGGATGCTAGGGAAGCTGAATTAGCTGCCTTTATCCTGGCTTGAATTGGGTGTATGGGAGCAAATGAAAGAACCCAGCAAACGCAATGGTTTGCTGGGTTCTTTGGTTGATATAATTTCTATCTTCATCTAGGTACTACTGCAGAATAGTACTTATTTCATCCATCATAAACTGTTATCTTAAATGTATAAACATTTGCCCGAAATTACCACTGAGCGAAAGGGAGGTTACTTCTTGGACATTCATAATCGATTTGAGAACTTAGAAAAGAGAGTTGTCGAGCTCGAGAAAGAACTCGCACTTCTAAAGCAAAGCAAACCAACTGAAAACAGAGTAAGTCATCCTAATCCTAATCCCACTCCCAATCGCATTCCCGTTCAAGTTCAGCCCATTGCACCACCCCAACAAGAAGCTATGAAAGAAGAGACCGACTGGGAACACCTCATTGCTAGGGTATGGCTGCCGAGAATTTTTATGTTTGTACTTCTGATCGGTATCGTATGGGGATTCAAAGCGGCGGTTGACAACGGACTCCTCACTGAGCGGATGCGCTGTGCTATTGGCTATGTCGTCGGGGGAACCTTCATAATCCTCGGGTTTAAACAACACAAGGCTAATCGTCCACTGCTGTCACAAGTGTTGTTAGGCGGTTCCATCGGATTACTAATGCTAACCACCTTTGCTTGTCATCAATTGTATGAACTCATTGGAGCGCCTATTGCGTTCACACTGAATGTGTTATGGGTCGTCTTGGGCTTATGGTTTTCACACAAATTAAAATCACAATCCTTGGCGATCATAGCAAGTGCAGCAGGTGTTCTGACACCTTTCTTATTAAATAGTAACAACCCTTCCTCCGTATTTTTCGTTAGCTACGAGACGCTGTTATTTGTAAGTTTTATGATATATGCCATACGACATACATTTGTCGGCTTATTCTATACTTCGTTCGCGCTACTCCCCTTAGCCTTGTTCCTATTTGGCCTTGGTGTACATGGGGATACAAAGGTTGCAGCAATTGGGATGTTAGTACAACAAGTAGCTTTGCTAGCGTCTATCTGTTTGAAAAGCCCCACAATGAATCATCAACTTCGATTGCTGATTCCAAGTTTCGCGTTCACCGCTATTTGGTTTAAAGTGGCCTACACAGATACGCAATTCAACGTTGTGATGATTTCCACTTGTATTGCCTATGCCTTCATTTCCTACTGGTTCAGTAGAAAAGCACACGAGAAGCTACCCTATACGATGACAGTAGCATCCTATGCTTTACTATTCTACTCGGCCAACTACTTCAGCGCTGATGCATTACCTGGTTTCCTATTAGTTGAGGGAATTATTGCGTTGTTACTTGGTTTCATTGTGAAGTCGCTATTACAAAAAATCAATGGAATCATCATCTATGTAATCGCTTTTGCAACTGCATTGGGTACAGTCACCGAGGGTATGAGCAGTATTCTGTCGGTCGACATGTTAATATGGCTGCTATTATTAGGAACCCTGGCAGGTATGATTGCAATAGTTTCACATTTCGGGGTCGGCACCAACACGAAGAACACATTAATTACGCTTAAGTATGGACTTGGATTCCTATTCTTGTGGTTCATAACGGAAGTAACCGGAACATTGACAGATGGTTTCAGTGTGAATATCCAACACTTATGTGTTTCGACGGCGTGGCTCCTTTACGCGATTAGTGTAATTGCCTACGGATTGAAAAAAGAAGTCAAACAAATCAGACTCACTGGTATCGCTTTGTTATTTCTAACTTTAATGAAGGTCATCTTGATGGATTTGCCAAATGTCTCCCTGACAATTAAAGCTATTTTGTTCATCGGACTTGGATTTGTCGGCCTTTTGTTATCTCGCTTCTTCTACAAGAAGACATCCAACACGTGAGTACTCCCGCCACGCATCGTCAGCCATTGAAGTCGGGGGCAAAGATGCAAAAGAGCACTAATTTTCGGGATAAATAGCTAAACTTAGCTACATTAATGCAAAAGTGCAACCTTTATGACGCTAAGGTGCCGAAATGATGAGTACCAGCAGAAATTGTTGCCTAATTGCACGTATTTCGGAAAGAGCGATTAATTCGATGAGCAAAGATGCCCTTTTGCATCTTTCACAGCTGGCACCTGTTCCAAAAAAAATGGAAATAGAGGTTCTCCCCGCCGCATACGAGCGTTTCGGGGACAACCTCCTGATTTCTTGAACTATTCTCTTGCTCTGTCCGTGCGGAATGTCCCCGCTGGCAAGCCAAGTCCATTTACTAAATTGGCCTCCGTGTAATTCGCCCAGGCATAACGCGCCTTAGCTGGCTTCGTAATCTCTGGATGCCACACTTGGACGGTGTTCCCAACGATACTCGCTTCAGCGGTCAGGTACAAACCATCCTCCGCAGCAATTTGGAAGCCGATAAGTTGCTCGTTCCCCCCAGAAAGTCCTAGTCCCCCATCTGTGTGATCAAAATGAAGCACAATTCGCCCACCTTCAATATGCAGCTCAAGGTACACGGGGCCTGAGCTCGTAAGCTCTCTCCCATAGACATGCTCTAACACTGTTAAAGCGAGGCGCTGCCCGACTGTCCGCTTATCTCGCGGATGAATGTCATCGCGTTCCCCGCAATCTAATGTGACGGCCATGCCCGTATGCGGGACGCGCTCATTCACGATCGCTTGGGACTCGCGAAGCAGCGGCCACGATTCACCGTCTGGTTTACAATCCGCACAGTAGGATGTCAATTGGACGAAGTGGAAAGGGAGATTGTCATTGTGCCAGAGTGAACGCCAATTATGGATAAGACCTGATAGCAGTTTATCGTACAGCTCAGCATGGCCTGCATCGCTTTCTCCTTGATAGAACAGAAACCCCTTTACCCCATAGGGAACTACCTTGAGCAGCATCGTTTCGTAGAGACCGCTTGGTCTCATGAAGCTATGCGGACTCATTGGAGGCGGCCATGGATAGCCGCCGAGCTCCTCATCACTTGCACCAGCAGCTTTACGTAATTCATAGTCTGCCGTTGATTGATCATAGGCTTGACGGATTATTGCGAAGGCATCCCAGTCGAAATCCTTCACCTGTTCTTGGAAGGAATCTATATACACCTGCAGCTCTGGTTGCTGGTTAATGGTGGCCTCACCCAGCTCGATGCCGAGGTGCCTCCCCAATAGCAGCCGATGATGCCAATCGGTACGCCTTCTGAAGCCTGAATATGCTGGGCAAAATGATAAGCAACCCCTGAAAAATCAGGGACATTTTCAGAAGTAGCCTTTTTCCACGTTGCGTTCATGGGCGTTGCTTCGGATGAATCCTCCCACTCTAATCGAGGAACTTCGAAGTGACGAATCAGAGGGAAATTCGCTTCCGCGATGTCCGTCTCCGCGTGACTCGTATCTCGCACCTTCCACTCCATGTTGGATTGTCCGCCAGCTAGCCACACATCGCCAAAGTAGACATCTTGAACGGTTGCCAGTTGTTGTCCCTCGGAGCTGATGGTTAAAATATGCGGGCCTCCCGCTTCGGATGCTGGCAGCATCGCCTGCCACTTGCCCTCTGCGCAGACGGTTTGAACCTGTTGTCCTTGGCACTCCAAGGTTAGCTGCATCCCATCCGGGCCTGTCCCCCAGACGGGGTTCTCTTGATTTCGCTGCAAAATCACTCCTTCGGAGAAAATTGCATGCAGTTGAAAGCGATTACTCATTTTCACACCTCGTTATCTAAACTTGGTATATAATGGATTAATCCTCTATCTCATGATACACTATTTCTTTGACGAAGAACGTCCTTTTTGCCGAGTAGGCGGAGGGCGTTTTTTTGTTTTTCTAACAACGATTTCTCCAGCATACAACAAACACTCACAATCAAGTTGTTTAAATAACCTACAGGTTATACAATAGAAATAAATATGCCTACAAAGTTGAGGTTTCCCCTATGCAAATTGAGGTTTCATCCAAAAATATGCCCTTCCTGGAATGCTTCTCATCGGAAACTCGCGTGAAGATGATTGAACTGCTTGGCGAAGCGCCATTAAATATTAAACAGCTGTCCCAGCGACTAGAGATTTCGTCAGCGATCGTGACGAAGCATATTCAGAAACTGGAGCAAGCTGGCATTGTGCGGTCGGAGAACGTGACCGGTGTACGAGGCACGCAAAAGATTTGCTACCTGCAGCTTGAACAAGCCACACTTCAGTTTAAGTCGAAGAAGCCTTATGAGCATCCGACAACGACGGTTGCGATTCCCATCGGTCAGTACGCCTCCTTCGACGTGAACCCGACGTGTGGCTTGGCGTCACCGACGCAGCTGATTGGCGTGCTCGATGATCCGCGGTATTTTGCGGATCCGCAGCATGTACAAGCAGGCATTCTTTGGTTCGGCAGCGGTTACGTGGAGTACCGTATCCCGAATTTTTTCCACAGCAACCAGAAGCTTCGTTCGTTGGAAATTTCATTTGAAATCTGCTCGGAAGCTCCTGGCTTTAACGAAAATTGGCCTTCGGATATTTCGTTTTCGATCAACGATAAGCCACTCGGACAGTGGACCTGCCCTGGTGATTTCGGCAAACACAGAGGGGTACTCTCCCCCGACTGGTGGGGAAATGGCAACACACAGCATGGTCTGCTGAAAATCATTACCGTGAATCCCCAGGGTTCCTTTCTAGATGGCACACAAATCTCAGCGACGACCATACACGACCTGAATATCGTATTCTCCCAAGATATTCATTTCCGTATTGCCTCCTTAGAAACGTCCACGAATTGTGGTGGTGTTACGCTATTCGGCAAACAATTCGGCAACTATGCTCAAGACATCATCGTGACGATGCAAGAAGATAAATAGCAAACTAAATAACCCTATTCCCCCACCTCAAAAAGAGGGAGGAATAGGGTTATTTTGAGCTCTATTTTAAACATTGGCATAAGAAAATTGTAAGTCATCCTGAATCGGAAGATAATGATGCTCCGTTTCCAAAATCGCATCTACCGTGCGAAGCACATCAGGTTGACGATGACTCATTTGTGCATTCTTTTTCAGCTTGAGCAGTACAGATTGATTCGCGATGACCTCTAACAACTGCCTTTTCATCTCGGCTGCGTTCTTCACTTCGACAGCTGCTCCGATTCCAACGAGATAGGCAGCATTCGCCTGCTCTTGGCCTGGAATTGGCTTGTACAGCATCATCGGCAAATCCAGCGCAAGCGCTTCGGATACGGTGAGCCCGCCTGGCTTCGTCACGATCAGATCAGATAGTGCCATCAGCTCGTGCACATGATCGACGAACCCTGTCACCATCACATGATGGTGCGTATTCGAGCCGCCCAACTCTTCTTCCAAATGCTGTTTCAGCTTCTCATTGCGACCACAGACGAACACAAACTGCACGGGAGTCTTCAGATCATCCGACTGCAGCACCGATTTAAACGACTTCCCGATCAGCCCATGGCCCCCGCCCATCACAAGGACAGTTGGCATGTCGCGGTGCAAGCCATATTTATCACGAAGCTCCTCACGATTGTAGGTTTGTGTGAATGGCATGCGAAGCGGTATCCCTGTCACAACGATACGTTGTTCAGGAATCGCATACCGCAGGAGCGCCTGTTTCACATGCTCGGCCCCAACCAGATACTTATCCGTCCCCGGATGAATCCAGTAGCTGTGATCGGTGTAATCGGTGATGACCGTCACGGTCGGCACGATCGTAAGGCCGTTACATTTTAGATAAGACATCGCTGCCGCAGCACCTGGGAACGTACACACGACTTCCGTGGGTGCTTCCTCTTCTAACAAATCCAGCATCCGTTCGGTGCTGAATGACTTCATTCTTTTGAACAAATGGGATAACGCGGTATCATGTCTGGTCTTGTGATATAGAAAACCGTATACGGAGGGCAAGCTTTTTACCCATTGCATATAACAGTATTTACCGAACCCATGCAGATACGGATGCGTCCACGCCAAATAATCGACGACCTTCACTTCCATATCCGGTCTGTACATACGTACCGCTTCAAGAATAGCTTGTGCTGCTTTATTGTGCCCATCGCCAAGACTGCCCGTCAGTATCAAAAGCTTTCCTTTGCTTCTCATTGCTTCAGTCCCCTTTCGAGCTTATCCTGCCGCGCACTAGCAGCGGTCGATCCTGTTAACCACGTTCTTCTACTTCTCTCCACTAGATAGACGACTCCTTCTGCCACTAGCACTGCACCCACGATATCCATTAACACATGCTGCTTAACGAATAATGTTGAAACGATAATGAGAATCGCCATGCTCGTTACAATGATTGTGTGCGACATTGCAATTCGTTTGGATCGGAGATAGGCTCTCATCATGAGGTATGCTGTTAACACGTGTGTACTGGGAAAACAGTTAAACGGTTCATCCGAGCGATACACCCACTGGACCGTCCGCAGCAGCCAATCACTGCCTTCAATGTTCGGTCGCGGCACTGTCGTCTGATATATAGCATAGACGCTATAACACAAAAGCAAACCTATGATAAATTCCACGAGTGTCTGGATATAATTCGAGCGATCTCGATACGCTAAATATAGGAATCCTACGGCAAGAAAGACATACCAGGATAAATAAGGAACGACGAAGCCTTTGATAAAAGGGATCTGTCGATCGAGATCCGTCATTAAACTGTACGCTGTACCGTTATCTTGATTTAAATGTATATAAATGAGCCCTACTAACGGGATCAAAAGTAGTCCGCTGCACGCAAGCAAATAGGACACCCAAGCTTTTGTTCTCATGCCAAATCCTCGCTCTCCTCTACGTTATCTCTATCATAAAGGAGTATAGCCATTTGCTAAACGCACCAAGGTACTGTCTTTCTTTAGCCAAAAGTCGTGAAAAAACCTAGACCAAAGGCGGAGTTGTCCACATCCTTTGGTGCATATAAGATGAAGGTTGATGACGCCAATGCGTTGTCTGCTTAGCAGATGTCGGCACAAATGTTACTGTTACAATATGATTACAGAAATATTACAACATAATACAGCATACCAAATCATACGCGGAAAAGCATCTTCTAGCATCTCTGTGTGAAGCATGTCATTATGGTTTGTAATGAGGACTAGCGGTTTCACGTCCAAAAGGCTATCACACTCTCGACCTGTGGATAACATTTTCTGTGGATATGTGTATAAGATATTGAAAAGATTATGCACAGCTTGCTTTGTGGACATGTTGATATTGTGGATATTTTTGGGGATAAGTATGTATTGGGTGGATTTCCATGGCAAATTTGAGGGCAAAAAGAGGGAGGAAGGCGCTGGATGGAGCGAGAAGAGTGACGGTAGAAGGTAGGCTGGCGGGAAAGGACGACTGAGGGTAGAACAAAATGCTGGTGGCAGAGTAGATAGAACTTGCAGGATAGTGGCATGTGTTGGTCGAGTGGCGTTGGTGGTTGGTGGTTGGTGGTTGATGACTTGTGCATGGTTGTATGCGGTTCGTGGCATGTGGATAGCTGAGTGTAGATTGTTGCGTGTAGATGCTGACATGTAGGTGGTCGAGTAGCGTTGGTGGTGTTTAGATACTCGCCCCCAGGCCAACTAACTGGATTTTCTCCAGCTAATTTCAGGGTTTTTCACTAAAATCGAGCATTAGATGGAAAATCTCCATTTAAATCTGACCTTTCGCGGCAAAAGAGGGAGATTGCGTCAAATTAGCTGTAGGAAATCCATTTAAATTGTGTTTCGATCAATTTACGCCGAAAATAGATGGAGGAAATCCATCTAAATCTGCCACTGCTGCCACTGCCGCACTGCCGTCACTGCCCCCCTCCCTCCGCAGCAACCATCAGCGTCAACCGACGCATCCAACAGCCGCGGACAAGCCTTATTTTAAAAACTGATCCGTTGATCCCGTCGCCACAAATTCACTTAGCTTCAGCAGTTTCTTCTTCCCCCTGTTGCCTTTTATCGTGTGTGAAGTGGGCTTCTCAGCCTTCGGATCGTCAACGATTCGTTTGACGTAATCACCTGTAAGCAGGTTATATTCTTCTTCGTCACCTGTCGTTTCGGTCATCGTCCCCGAATAGAAGGATCCCACCGTGGCACCGATCAGGTACCAGTCTTCGTCTTGAAATCTGAATCGGTAGTTCCCGTACCATCTGTCGTTACTTCCCCCATAGAAACTCACGATAAGGGAGCCTCTATCGATAGAAATGCCCGCTAGTGGATCGCCCCATACTCCGCCTTCATCGGCTTTCAGGATCGCCTTATCCGCCATGATCGATCGTGTGTAGGTGCCCTCCTTATTCCCAAAAGCAATCAAAAGCGCCCTTTCAGGTGCTTGGTCTTCTCCGCTATCCAGCTTTTCTATGACCATGGCTACGTCTTGGTTACCGTCTTTGTTCAAGTCACCTTCCACACGTACAGGGACACTTTGACGGACAAGCTGCTGCCAACCTTTGGGCATAAGGACTGACGGATTTTTAGCCTCGCTCACCTTGGGGGCAACTTCTCCCTTTTTCAGAGGAATAGAAGCCGTCGGCTCTTCTGGCACAGCGCTCGAAACAACCGTTGCAAGCTCATCTGCTTGGCACGCGGACAACCCGATCATGAATGCGAATACCATGAAATAATACGTGATTTTCAACCGCACCCCCTCCTTTCGACTCATCACTTAAACCGTATCTTATTATTCACGAAATGTGCGAAATCCTATCACTAACCCAACGACAACGAAAAGGAGTCCTAGTAAAGCTGTTCCATACGGGTACGCCAACGGGAAAATAAGAGATGGCCAGCCGAGCAAAATGTCACTCTGATATCCCACGGCAGAAGGTGAAGTTGACGTCAGATTGATCATATTCACCCTTTGTGGAACCTCACCCAGCTCATCAAATGTGAATCGATCTTCTTCAACCTGACCATCACTATCGACACTTAGAATGCGCCATGACAAGTTTTTATCCGGGGTAAACGCTGTTCCAGAGATTCGTTGAATAACCACGAACTTCTCAATTCCATTCTCCTCGACGGTCAAGACCCCAAAGTATCCATGGTACCGATTATCATCCAAGAAATTCGGCCTCACCAGGACAGGCCCCTCTACAGACCAATCCTTGTGATTGATTGTCATTTTTAAATTCGCTTGTTCACGACTGGATTCATTAAATACGCCCGATTGGAATTGATCTGCAATTTCAATCGTCTGCCCCTCCCACTTGTATACTCTAGTGTAGGTAAGCCGCGTCGCGTCGTCGCGTCGATTCATGTCCGTATACGCTGCGATTGTATGAATAGCTTTGCTGTCGTTGCCAACAGCTATATAATTCTCAACTGAAATACGATCTACTGGAATGGGTGCGCCTCTCCCGAGAATCTCCACTTTACCTAATTCCATGAAATTCACATAGATATGATCAAAAGTAAAGTCACGGTTAACACGGCTTCCGATAATCATCTCTTGCCCCATCAAGAGCAATGGCTGTGCCGAGAGCAACAGGAGCATTGTACCAATAAGTAACGGGATTAACCTTCTAAATTTCATGAGTTCGCCTCCCAACTTCAAGAAAGTCTATTCATCACACCTTTTCCACTATGTTACACCGATTTCAGAAACTTTTTGCCCCTACTTTACGTCTAATATTTGAAATATTTACCACAATTGGTGATGGGAAGTGGTTGCGAAATGAATTGGCGAGCAAGTTGGATGGTAACTTTGTTAGTGGTAACACTTACGGGACTGTTAGGTAAACCTGCAGAAACCTCGGCGGAATTCATGGCTCAGGGGCCCTATCCCCCAGATGGTTTACGTATTCCTGGATCGATAGCGCTACTGTCGGATACAGCTTACTATCCTGCAGCAGATACACCTGCCGATCAGCCCGAGGGATGGTTTTCTCCGCAAAACGTCAATGTCATCGAGACGAATGGCGCTTGGTCTATTGGCGCAGCTAACTGGAAAATTGAGACAATGTTCGGCCCTCGTTGGATTCGTCCAAATCCATGGGAGATTGATATCGCTCCACCCGATCACATTTTGCTAACCTCGGACACACCTCTTTATAGCAAAATGAGCGAACGAGGCGGTTCGGTAGCAGCCCTCGCACCTCAAGAAGTGAAGGTCGTCAGTGCGGAGAAGCAGTGGTTCTACACGAATGACACGTCCAGTAAAGCCTGGATTCAGATTCATACGTCATGGATGGGAGACTTGTGGGCGCACATCCCCGTGAAGCAAATAGGCACCGTTCAAGACGTCAGCAAGCCCGTCTATTATCCAGGTATCTACGGCAGTAAGGAGCTGTTGCCCCTTTTACAATTAGCGCAGACTTCGATGGAAACCGCATCTGCTAGGGAAACACGAATCATCMAAGAGTATACAACGATTTATGACCGTTACTTCTTGGTTGAAACCGAGGTGGGTCCTCTGTGGACTTCGCAAGCAGGTGTGACCATCGTCCCTACCGATGAAACATTAAACCTGACTACGGAGATTCCACTATTCACTGACCCAGCAAACAAAGAAACTGCCGTCGTCACAGGGGAGAAGGTTACTGCCTTCGAGAAAATCACCCAGCCGTTATGGACTGGTAGAGGTCCTTATGAGATTTGGCATTTCTCAACTTGGTACCATGTACACACGTCCAAAGGAACAGGATGGATTAATCTCTTATACGGGGAGCCCGCGGACGCGGTGAACGTTCATTGGAAGGTATCCATTCATGGTGACCGTGAGTTAATGCGTTATCCTGATGTGTACTATACATCTTCTGTCCTTTTGCTGCGAAATCAGGATGTGGAGGTTTCCGCGGTATGGAGTCTGCCAAACGGCGCCACCTGGCTCAAGGCCAGTAAGGAAGGACATACCGGGTGGATCCCTTTACAACCCTGGAACCAAGACAGATTCTGGGACCTCGATACGGGTACTGAACTACAGATTGAAACCCAATATCCACAACAGGTTATTCTTAAGCTTGATAGCCAAGGCGTTCTAAAGTGGAACGAGAATGTTGACGCAGGCTATGTAAAAAAAGGCGTGGATGTCCTGAAGCTGAAGGTTCTAGCTGAGCAGTTGGGATACCAGCAAGCGGATGTGGAAGATCCGAACGGTGCCGTTCGTTATTCGAAAGGCGACTATGCCTTCGTTCTACACAAAGGGGAACAACGTGCTGATATCTACTGGAAAAATAGTTTAACCAAATCCGTTGCCCTTAGCAGCATCCCCCAGCAACAAGAAGGTGAGTGGTACTTGGAACAGACGGATGTGAAGTTATTATTCGGACTTTCCCCCATTCCTTGGTATGAKGGGCACGCTTACTATGAAGGAGGCTACAAAGTCGAACTCGGTAAGCTCCCTGACAAGTTAGCAGGAACAACCGCTAGACTGCATGCTTTCCTTTACGATACGCAGGTACAATGGACTCAGAAAAATCTCAAAGACGCCATCCAGCCACGGCTATCTTTGGAGGAAAATAATGATCTAGGCGGCAAGGATGCCTTATCATCGATCGCGGTTGCACCCGCCAGTAAGGCCGTTTCCGCTGACACGGTCACGCCATTGTTCCAACTGAATACTTCAAGAACCCTGACTTCTGGCCCTCACGACGTGAACATCGTTCTTCGAGTAGGTGAGCGAATCGTGTGGATGCAGACTTGGCATGTGGTAATGGAGTAGTTGATTGACAGGAATATACGAAAAAAGAAGCCTTGGAAGAGGCTTCTTCTTTTTGACTTCCTATCTGCTTAACTCCCTCTAATTCCCTGTCACTTCGTCCAATCTGCCTTCAAATGATTCCACAGATCTCTCTTGCCCATACAACTCATTCAGATGGGTGAGATGCGACATTCCCCAATCATTCATCGCCTGTAGGACCGTAGACATTCCTTTGCCGTGTTCGGTGATGGAATATTCGACTTTGGGAGGAATTTGGTGATAGATCTTTCGATGAACAATATCGTGATACTCTAGCTCTCTTAATTGTTGGGTTAGCATTTTTTTCGTTATATCGGGAATCGCTTTTTGAAGTTCGCTAAATCTCATCGTGCCATTCGAGAAAAGGTGAAACAAAACGATGGGCTTCCATTTGCCTACAAGAATCTCTAGGACAGTTTCAAATTTACAATGGGGTTCCTCCATATTGATTTCCTCCTCAATTTACTTAGGTATCTTTTTGTATACTAGGTTTATTTTGAGTAACTACTTCTCAGTATCGCTCCTAGGGATTATTATACGACTATACACTTACTTAATTCAAGGAGGTAATTTTATTTTATGAATATCGCATTGTGGATCGCACAGGGAATTTTAGCATTAGCATTTATTATGGCAGGTTCAATGAAATCTTTTCAGTATGAGAAAGCCAAAGCCGGTATGCCTTGGGTCAAAGAGTCATCAAAAGGCCTGGTAACTTTCATCGGGGTATCCGAACTACTTGGAGGATTAGGATTAATTGTCCCTTATGCGACAGGAATCGCACCTATTTTGACGCCAATTGCCGCTATTGCACTATGTTTAATCATGGTACTCGCAGCCGTATTCCACGCGAAAAGAAAAGAAAACTCAGGGATCGGGATGAACATCATTTTCTTGGCGATATTACTATTTGTAGCAATCGGACGTTGGTAAGTTGCATACAGATTAACACAATGACGAGTAGGAGGTCCAACTATGCTTTCCCCTGTCTTCTTGCCTCACGGCTCACCCTATACCATTTTTGAAAAATCCGAATTCACGGCGTTCCTGAACCGCTTTGGCCAGGAGAATCGCCCGAAAGCCATCGTCATCTTCTCAGCCCACTTCGAAAGTGAAATTACGACCATTGCCGCGACTGACGATGTTCATGACATGGAATATGATTATTACGGGTTTCCTCCGTCTTATTACCAAGTTCAATATCCCGCGAGGGGCTCAACAATTGTTGCTTCCATGGTGGAAGCGCGTCTGCGCCGAAATAACATTCCGGTTCAAATGAAATATCGCGGCATAGACCACGGCGTCTTCCCTATAATGATGCACGCTTATCCGGAAGCCGATATTCCTATCGTTCCCGTTTCGGTCAACCCCTTCTTGCCTGCGAGACAGCAGATTGCGATCGGTGAAGCACTGCAAGGACTTGAGCAAGATGGCATTCTCATCATCGGAAGCGGTTTTTTGACGCATAACTTTAATGAAATTGACCGTGACAAGGATGCTCCACCACGCTCATGGGCCGTGCAATTCAGAGATTGGATTCGGGAAAAGGTGCTCGCTAGAGATATCGAGTCCTTAAGTAAATACGAAACGTTGGCACCGCATGCAGCAATAGGTGTCCCACGTGCTGAGCATTTCGTGCCTCTGCTCATTGCACTTGGCAGCGGAAGCCCGGGTCGCGACATCCGTGTGCTGCACGACACCATCGAGCATGGTTCATTAAGCACACTTTCCTTTAAATTTTAATTGAAAAAGGAGGCATTCGCCGCCAATTTTGATATTTGTGCGCTAGCGCGCGACGGCCGACGGGGCCGCTTACCTTGCGCACAATATTTGTGCGCTAGCGCGCGACGGCCGACGGGGCCGCTTTCCTTGCGCACAATATTTGTGCGCTAGCGCGCGACGGCAGACGGGGCTGCTTACCTTGCGCACAATATTTGTGCGCTAGCGCGTGACGGCCGACGGGGCTGCTTACCTTGCGCACAATATTTGTGCGCTAGCGCGTGACGGGCGAAGAACCTGCAAAATCGCTACACTTAGAAGGGAATCCTGCTCTTTGAATTTTATACTTTCTATTATTTGTAAAAAAAAAGACACTTCTATTAGAAGTGTCTTTTTCATTGCAAGATTCATATGATTATTGAGCTTGTACGATCTCTCTACCCTTATATGAACCGCAGTTTTTGCAAACATGATGCGCTTTTTTAAGTTCAGCACATTGTTCACACTTCACCATTCCTGGCACAGCCAGTTTAAAGTGAGTACGGCGCTTATCGCGACGTGTTTTGGACGTTCTCCGTTGAGGAACTGCCATAGTCAAAACACCTCCAGTTACTTTTCTACTTTAACTAAACAACAAGAGATATCATAGCCTTCTCGAAGCCGTTTGTCAATGCTAGAACCCACCTTTGAGCTGACTACTGTCGAATAATTACGATTGGCGTCTTGCCCTAATCATCAGCAAACCTGCCCCAATAACTAGGATTACGGCCACTTGCACGAATTCTAGTAGATGATACCGAACCAATCGATGATAAATCGCTTCGAGCAAAGCCCTTTTATTCGTATACGCCATCGTATCCATCTTGTCTTTTAAACTAACATTCTCAATCGGATCCACGCCTTGCCCCATCTTACTCAGTTCTGAAGTAGCATCCGTAAGCTTCTTCGTTAAGGAACAAGAACTTGTTTGCAGCATATTCTCCTTATAATCATAGTCATAGGCAAAAACAAGATAGGTTTCTCCCAACCCAAACGTATAGCCACACGAAGGTTCACCCAAGTTGGTAAGGACAATGGCCTGCGTCTGATTCATCCCTTTCCACGATTTCTCTACATCGAAATGAACGGCGATTTTATGATCGAGAATGCCATTAATATCTAGTACCTTTGGTTCGATGGCAAGTACTTTGCCTGAAAATACAGCCTTAGATTGTTCCACAGCCTTTATTAGATCTGGTTGCAGCCCGCAGCTACAAGCATAGCTTTTACTCGGCAATACTAAGCTTATAAAAATTAGTATGAATACAACAGAGAGAGCCATCACCAATCTATTCACAAGCGTCGTCCTTCCATTGGAAATCTCCTAAACTAACAGACGTGGATTTCCAAATAATGTTTCACTCGTAGGACGAAGACACACAAAAAATCCTCCTACCCCGAAGGGCAGCAGGATTACTGTTACTTTGTAACGGCAGAAATCAATAGGAAGATGGGACGGCGCGTTTCGTCTTTCATATCGGGATACTTCTCCAATGCTTCTAGCGTTGGTTGCGGCTCAGCGATCTTCGTAATAAGGAATCCCGCTTCAATTAACGCGTTCATATAGGAAGCGATCGTTCGATGATATTTGACCACATCATGATCTAGAAACCTCGCTACCCGCTGCCCCTCCTCCTGATAGTCGTCGACAGGCCAATGCATACGCTCGCCTCCGGGACCGTAATGCCAGTCTTGCGCAGCACGTGCGGTAAAGATCGGATGCTCCACAGAGAGTACGAAGGTGCCTCCAGCGGCCAGACAGTGCTGCACCTTACGGCAAACCGCATCAAATTGCTCAACATAGTGAAGAGCCAATGAGGAGATGACAACGTCAAACTCGCCAACCGCAAAGTCGATGTCTTCAATCGCCAATCGCTGATACGTGATACCCGAATCGCTATGATTCGCGCTGGCGTATGCCAGCATTTTCTCCGAGAGATCCACACCAACAACGGACGCAGCCCCTTGCTCACGAGCATACTTGCAATGCCAACCGTAACCGCACCCGAGGTCAAGAACACGTTTTCCTTCCAGTGTGGGCAGCATCGTACGAAGCACAGGCCATTCCCCAGCTGCGTTGAGGCCGCCAATGGAACGAGGCATCTCGCTATATTTTTCATAAAATCCAAGCTCATCGTATTTATTCTGTTTCATGGCATCCAGAACTCCTCATTTGAATTTATGGTATGATTTATAGGTCAGAATCCATTTAGCTCTATGAACTAGTTTACAATACAATAAGTTTAAAACTCAAAGAATGACCAGAAGTGGGTGAATTCCGTTGTTTAAAATCTTACTTATCGAAGATGATGCCACCTTGTTTGCAGAGATCAAAGAGCGCTTGGCCCAATGGTCCTACGAAGTTCATGGCATCGCTGATTTCAATAAAGTACTTGAGACCTTTATTGCATTGAAACCGGATTTGGTCATCATTGATATTCAACTGCCGAAATTCGATGGGTTTCATTGGTGCCGCATGATTCGGACGCATTCCAATGTGCCGATCGTCTTCCTCTCTTCACGCGACCATCCTACGGATATGGTGATGTCCATGCAGCTTGGAGCGGACGACTTTATCCAAAAGCCCTTTCATTTTGACGTGCTGATCGCAAAAATCCATGCCATACTCCGCCGCGTCTACAACTACAATACGGAGCAAATCAAGCTCAAAACATGGTGCGGCGCTACGATCGATTTTGAGAAAAATATCGTTAGTCATGCTTCCGGATCCATTGAACTGACGAAGAATGAAATCTACATATTGAAGCTCCTCATCGAGCATAAAAATACGATTGTCAGCCGGGAAGATATCATCAATAGCTTATGGAATGACCAGCGTTTTGTAAGTGATAATACCTTGACGGTGAATGTGAATCGGCTCAGAAAGAAGCTGGACGAGCTGGATTTAGGACGTTTTATCGAGACAAAGGTCGGGCAAGGCTACATCGCGACGGAAGAGACAGCCCATTATGATTAAAACGTATCTCAGAGAGCGAATAAGTTGGCTTGGGATGTTCCTTTCCAGTCAAATCCTCCTGCTGCTTATCGCCTATCTCGACCACTCGATTCCATTCCGATCCGTTCTGTATATTGTTTTCTTATCCACAATACTGTTCATCATCTTCTTGATCATTCGCTATCACAAGGAGACGGCCTTTATTAAGCGATTAAATGACTGGGAAACCAGCCTTGATGTTTCCGGGTTCGCTGACGCAGCAAGTCCATTTGAGAAGATCATGGAAGCTGCCTTGGTCAATCAGACCGAGCAGTTACATCAGACTGCCTCGCGGCAGCAAATCGCGCTGGAACAAGAGAAAGACGAACTCCTATCTTGGATCCATGAAGTGAAGACGCCTCTCACCGCCATGCATTTGATGATTGGACGTTTGGGTAACGATAGGGCGAAGGCCTCCATCACCTTTGAATGGCTGCGTATTCATCATCTTCTGGACCAGCAGCTTCATCAGCTGCGACTTCCCTCGATTGACAATGATCTCTACATTGAAAAGGTACAGATCGAAGATCTCCTCTATTCGGAGATTAAATCCCTGCAATCTTGGTGTATTCAAAAAGGCATGGGGTTTGACGTTCTTTTGGACGCCACTCAAGTCCTCAGTGATGCCAAATGGCTCGCTTTCATCCTGCGTCAGCTCTTGACGAATGCTGTGAAATATAGTGACAGCTTCTCACCCGATATTATCGTGAGGAGTTTCATCGTACAGGAGCGTACCGTCCTCGAAGTAACGGACTTTGGACGCGGCATTGATGCCAAGGATCTTCCCCGTATCTTCGATAAGGGCTTTACCTCCACGACTTGGCATCAGGACAGCGCCGCGACGGGCATGGGCTTATATCTAGCCCGTAAAGCAGCTGACAAACTGCACGTCCAGATCACTGTGCATTCCGAGGTTGGCGTTGGAACGACGTTCACGCTCGCTTTCCCACAGCCCAACGAACTCGTGCGAATAACAGGCATGTGACAATAATGTCACATGCTTTTCTACTTTGTTCGTCCAATCGAAGGATAAATGCGGCCTAGCTTTTTATAATAAAGCTAATCGTACAAAGGAGTGTGTCATTCATGTCTATCTTACAAGCCGTTAAAATTCATAAAAGCTTCGRCAATAAACAAAACAAACAAGAGGTACTTCGTGGCCTTGATATCTCGATCGAAAAAGGGGAGTTCGTCAGCATCATGGGCCCTTCAGGCTCTGGGAAAACAACCCTGCTCAACGTGCTTTCCTCCATCGACAAAGTAAGTCATGGTTCCATTCAGATTAATAAGGCAGAAACGACGACCATGAAGGAAAAGCAATTAGCTGAGTTTCGGAAGAATCATCTCGGCTTTATTTTCCAGGATTATAATTTGCTGGATACCTTGACTGTGAAAGAAAATATCCTGCTTCCCTTATCGATAACGAAGATGTCCAAGGTTGAAGCTAATCACAAGTTTCATGACCTTGCGACTGAGCTCGGCATTTATGAGTTGAAGGATAAGTATCCGAACGAAATATCCGGTGGGCAGAAACAGCGGACGTCCGCTGCTAGAGCGTTTATTCATGATCCTGATATTATTTTCGCAGATGAACCAACGGGTGCACTCGATTCCAAATCTGCCTCTGATTTGCTGAATAAACTCAGTGAGATGAATGTAAGTCGCCAAGCGAGCATTGTGATGGTCACACATGACCCGGTCGCCGCCAGCTACAGCAGCAGAGTGATCTTCATTAAAGATGGGCAGATTTACTCCCAAATTTATAAAGGGCAAGAAACGAGACAAGCCTTCTTTCAAGACATTATGAAGACCCAAGGTGTCCTGGGCGGTGTGCACAATGAGTATTAATCAGCTCATCCTCCAAAATTTGAAGGCTAATATCAAGCATTACTACTTGTACGTGTTGGCCCTCATGTTTAGCGTTGCGCTCTATTTCGCTTTTGTCACGTTGCAGTATGACCCTGCTTTAGATGCGACCAAGGGGAGCATTAAAGGCGCAGCTGCGCTGAAGTCTGCCTCGGTCCTGCTTATCGCCATTGTTGCTATCTTCAATCTCTATGCGAATAATATTTTTGTGAAAAGACGCAGTAAAGAAATCGGTCTTCTGCAACTCATCGGCATGACGAAGGGGAAAATCTTCCGCATCCTAAGCACCGAGAATTTCATCCTATACTTCGGATCGCTTGTCGTTGGGACGTTTATCGGATTCTCCGTGTCTAAGCTCATTCTGATGGTACTATTACAAATCACAGGGGTTAAGGCTAACGCAACGCTCCACTTTTCGGTCCAAGCGTTTATCCAAACCATTGTTGTTTTCAGCGCCGTTTACTTGTTAATTCTATTGGTCAATTATTTGTTCATTCAAAGGCAGACGATTCTTTCGTTGTTCCATGTCGCTACCTCGACCCAAGCCAAAGTGAAACAAATGTCGAAACCGGAAGCATTCCTTGGATTCATTGGGCTATGTCTCGTTTTGTTAGGCTACTATGTATCCTCAAAGCTATTTTCCGGAAGCATTATGACAGCACCTGCATTATTGAGCAGCATGCTTTTCATTCTTGCCTCCGTGATCATCGGTACTTATCTATTTTACAAAGGGTCTGTCCGCTTGATTTTGAATGGGATCCGTAAAAGGAAGAATGGCTACTTGAACGTGCAAGAGGTGCTTTCCCTCGCTTCCATCATGTACCGAATGAAATCCAATGCGTTATTGTTGATGGTGATCACGACGGTATCTGCCTTAGCGATTGGGTTGCTCTCCTTGAGCTATATTACGTACTATTCGGTTGAAAAAACAGCCGAAAGGAACCTTCCTGCTCACTTTGCCGTGACAGAACGTCAACATGCTGAGCGCTTTACGGAAGCCTTAGACGCGGGCGGTATTAAACATCGCGAGAGAACGATTGAGGTTATTCAAATTAAAGCTAATCTTAGCCAAGTGTTGGATATGAAAAATGAACTTTATATGAGCCTAGATGCCGGTCAGATGGCCGTTATCAGCGATGCCGCTACAGAATCAATCGATGTGACTGCGGACCAAACCTTTTTTACAGGCGCTAACGATGAAATGCAGAAATTTCTTCAATTCAAACAGAACGGTCTAGTCCAACTAAGCACCCAGAACACCGTCATCCCGCTAACGTATAGCGGCATCGAGGAACAATCCTACATTTCGAGGCGCTTCTCGATGGGCAACCTGCCTGTTGCCGTCGTAGACGATTCCGTCTTTCAGCGTCTCAAGCAAGATCTCGACCCTAAAATTCAAGGGAAATCATCGCTATATATCGGTATTGATATCGTGAATGAGAAGGAACGCGAGAAAGCTAATCAACTTTTTCATGAAGTCGAATCTGATGAGCAAGCTTCCCGTGAATCTCGCCAAGATATGGCTAGCGAAGCGAAAAACCGAATGGGTTTGATCATGTTCATCGTCGGTTTCCTCGGACTCACCTTCCTGATCACGTCGGGCTGCATTCTTTACTTCAAGCAAATGGATGAGAGCGAAGACGAGAAGTCCTCGTATACGATTCTACGAAAGCTTGGTTTTACACAAGCCGATCTACTCAATGGCATTAAGGTTAAACAGCTATTCAATTTTGGCATTCCCTTGGTTGTTGGGCTGGTTCACAGTTACTTCGCCATCCAATCGGGATGGTTCTTATTTGGAACGGAGCTGTGGACACCGATGATGATCGTGATGGGGCTGTACACGGCACTCTACTCTGTGTTCGGGGTGCTGTCTGTGCAGCATTATCGGAAGGTGATTAAGAGGGCGTTGTAAGGCAGGTTTAGCATCGTTGATATACAGATAAAGAGGCTGTCTCAAAGGTCATTCGACCTTTTGGGACAGCCTCCTTATTCGTTCTTTTTAGAATTCTTCCTGTTCATCGCCTAGCACTCTAGCATTTAATTTCGAGGCAATCGATTTTATTTTGGGTAGATATGGAGAGTCCTCCGCATCACCGTATGGGGGATAAGGCAATGAGATCAAGCCATTTGAGTATCGAAACATCACATCATGACCATCATATATCCAAACCGCCATCCCAATACTTCTCATAGTAAGAACTTGTCCATCAGGGAGTGTTTGTGATATTTCCTCTTGCAGATCTAATTCAGGATCTAATGCAACATAAGCTTTCCATTCTTCTAGCGTTATTGGATTTTCCTTCGCTTCAAATGTAGATCTTGCCCTCGTAATATTTAAATTGTATCCCACAAATATGTCTCCCTCCATTATGAGAAAAACTTCTATCGAAGTCCTTCGAGGATGAGCGACCGCGTTTTAAATGTAGTTTTTATCGCCAATAAGAATTTGTTCTTCCGAGTACCGGAAACTTATAAATTCTTATGTGGTAAAAGAAGCCCACAGAACCGCTGCAGACTTCTCTCAAATCTCCCTATGTAAATCTCACTCTTACGTTACTTTACTCACAATTTTCAAAACCGCATCTCGCGTCAACTTGTTGCCGCCAGCAGCTAGTAGATTAACCGTAGCATGCGCTAGTGCTAATGGGACTTTGCAAAATTTCAACGCTGGCCCCTGTTTCAGGTCGGCAATATAGCTATCTGCCAGTTTCAAATTGCGACGCGTGTATTGCTGCATCTCCTTGAATCCCCAGCCATCCGGAAAGAAGTTCACGCCGCGATTCGCATCTTCCAATTTATTGCGGAGAATATTAACCGCCTGCAGCCCTCTTCCAAAGGCAATCGCCTTATCGCGATCAGATTGCGTTCCATCGTGCCATAGCCACAGCTCTGACAGCATCTCGCCAACCATACCAGCGACACTATACGTATAGCGATCCAAATCTTCTTCCGTATGAATGTTCCAACCATTTTGAACCCATTCGGACATTTCCAATGACATTTTAGCAATATACTGCTTAATGATTGGTGTTGCCGTAGGCGGACAGAGCATCAGCCATTCATCCAGTCGCATCGAAACTTCCGGTAAAGCCTCTTTATGAGGCGCCAGCAAGCTCTGTATGGAATCGATAATATCTGAGGACTGAAACGCTTCATATACCCCAGACAAAAGCTCTATTTTCAAAGGGTCAGCGAGTTCCTCGTGATCCTCGATTTCGTCGATGGCCCGCATACATAAATAGGCAGATGTGACAGCCTCTTTTATTCCGAAATCCAAGTTGCTAATCGGTATATAAAAAGTTCGGCTCGTTTGCTTCAACATCGTCATTGCATCATTCAGCGTATCGGTATTAATGGTAATTACCTCCAAGTATAAACTTGCCTTTAACTTACAATTGTGTATGATACCTAATGATAACATACTTTAATAAATTTAATCCAAATCAATCCGCCACTAGTCGAGTAAACTGCACTTTCTTACACAAAAGTGTCAAATATGACGATTTGCTAGGTACCCATCACTTCCCACGAAGCAAACAATTATCCCTTTTTCTGGATATTATGCCCAAAATGAAAAGAAATAAAATAATTTCACTCAAAATTCATCATTTTCTTGCATGAGAAAAGGCTGCCGATTGGCAGCCTTTTTTTACCGAACAGCATACGATACAGTCGATTAAACAATAACGATTCCCCCTCGTTCATTGTTTCACGATTCGTTCCACAGTGGTGCGGTACATGCCATCTTTACCCCGAACAGGCTCTGCAGTTTTCTCCCCATTGGGTGCCTGCCATGATGCCCATTTATTGCGTGCACGATCATAGATAACATACGTATCATCCTGCCTAGCAAATAAGTCCTCCCCGCTAGCAAAGATAATACTGCCCTCTGGCAAGGGAGCGATCTTCTTGGCGGCTTGGCCTGGTTGCCACAATATCCACGCTGAGGCTTGCAATTGATATTCCCCTTTTTCAAATTGCTGCAGGTAGACGCCTTGCTTCGTGACGAGCCGAGTAATCCCTTTGGTGGTGAACTTCCCCCCTGAATTACGCTCGTAATCCGTGTAGGGAACACCATCTTGTATACGTGTCCAGTAAGTTCCATCAGCCGTTGGGGTAATCGTCATATCCAATGCGGAGTATTTGGCCACCTCAACAGTTGTTGTGTAATCTTGCGTTCTTTGGGGCATGGAATCTCCTGCCGAGTAAGTGAGTCGTTCCAATCCACTCGTTTCATGTCGGTTCTCATAGGTTAAAAGGTGAAGCAATCCTCTCGTCGTATCATACGAAGCGTAATTGATATTATGAGCTTCTTCAGGATCAGCCTCATGAAGCATGCGCTTCTCACGTTTCTCAATATCATAGGCATACACGCCAAAGTAGGACGCATACATGAGGGTTTTGTCATCTATCCATTGGATGGGCTGGTTATCTGGCTCTATCGTGGAATAGAACACATTCTCGATGACAACAGGTTCCTTCCCTTTTTGCTCCAAAATAAAAGCGTAGCTAGTTCCGTCCCCATCTCCCATGGAGCCGCCTAAGCGAACAATTCCGACATAAGTTTGTCTATCGTCAGATACAATCAATTGATCGTAAAATATATCCCTTGGGCCTCCCCCAGCGGTCTCGCCTGACTGGACGTAACGCCACGTAGTTGACGGCACTTGTTGAACCAAGAGATTCTCGCGGCCCGCTCCCAAACGATTGCCGCCTAGGTCCCTTAAGTTATCCATTCGCAGAAACAGCTCTCTCTTTCCATTCTCTCCGGCCCTCATATTATCTAGTTGGATCAACAGATGTTTAGTGTCTACCCATTTGGCTGCTACAGGTACACCTTCCATGGTCATCGGTAAGTCCCCGCGCATCTCTTCTGAGAAGACGACCTCCACCGATCTTTCCCCTTCTGGAATCAGCAATCGAGGTGCATATTCCTGAGCCCACACAATCAAATGCGGGACATCGCGACCTGCGCTTGGGTTGAATGCATAACTCACAGGTTCCTTTCGAACGAATGTAATGGCTGGGAGATCGCCTATGCGCAGGACAAATGGGGTACTTCCCTGATGAAATCGAATGCTTAATTGATTCGTGGAATTCCCGCTCTTATCAACCTTCCATTCCACGTTGCCATCAACGCGAATATGATCCGTTAATTGATTTCGTTCCTCTTCGCTCAAGTTCGCAAAAGTCGCATTCACACTAACGTCCTCTAGCTGATACACAACTTGGAAAGGTTCCTGAGGTACATCCGCTGCTTTCCATTCTTGGAATACCCTGCCCTCAGAACTATTTTGTTCACCGAAAATAAGGTTTTGAAGCTTAATCCGAGCCCAGGATTGAACAGACTCGACGGGCGCAGTGGAAATGATCGCCGATGCTTCCGGAGAGGTTGTTTGTGGCGATAAGGATACGGCAGAACCCTTGGTTACATCTTCACACGCGCTCAGCAGCACCATAACAGATATTAGAAATCCAAAACCACATAATCTCACCATCACGCACACACCAATCCTTGTTCGATTTCATCTTATTTCCCATATTAAATTAGACGTACAGCACTGATGAATAGTTGCCATCGGAACCGCTTATGGGAGACGAAAATGCAAAACGAGCTACTTTTAAGTAGCTCGTTTTTCTCATATGCAGCCCATCACTCTGTAATCGGCTTCAAATCACTAAATTTCAGCAATACTTCCCTACTCGTATCCAGATAGATTACTCTAATATCTAATTCCTCGTCGTTAAGCTCAAAGGCAAGAATCATACATTTCCGACCACGATTCTTAGTCTTTCTTGGGTTATCTGGTGCCACAACGTAGGAGCCTCCAAGGCTCAAACTTACGGTTTCGCTCATAGTAATCTGTTACCCTCTCATGTTGTTTTTAGGATCATCCTATCAACCTAATCTTCTTACTTTTTCCTCAATTATACATTGATTACTCTCATCCCATACAACCGAAATTTCAAAAGTTCCCGACTCAAAAAATAAAGGAAACCTCCGTTTAAACCAATCTTGCATCGGCATCTGTAAAGCATCGTCTATATCTACCCAAGCTAACTCGCCTTCAGGTGGATCGGTTAGCAACTCCCCGGTAAATGTCCGAGTCAGATAATTAAACACCATATATCTATAGTTTTTCTCGGGAACTAAATATTCATCGACGCCCTTGTATATGAGGTCTTCCGGTTTCACGACAAGTCCTGTTTCTTCCCATAATTCTCGGACGGTCCCTTCCGTGAAACTCTCCGCCAAATCCACCTTGCCACCTGGACCAAGATATCCTGGAAACCCTTTGGACGCGGGACGATTGATCAGAAGCACCTTATTCCCATCTTGGACTAGGCACATTGTGTAGATGCCACATTCAACTTTACTCACTTATGCAAATCCTCCTACTTTTCAATCATTCAAAAGGACTCTCCAACAAAACAACCTCATTCGTCCCCGGGTTTAACTCCACTCGCCCTCCAAGAGGCAGAATCAATTTCGGATCCGTATGCCCAAAGTCGAAATCAACAACAATCGGTACACGCTCCGCTCCAAACTCTTTTGCAATAATATTCACAAGGATCTCTCTAAGTTCTACATTCTCAGCTGCGCTATAATCCTTTGCTCTCCCAAATATGACGCCTTTAATACGTGAAAAGATGCCTTGCATACCATAATTCCGCAGCATATAGCCCACTTGCATAGGGGATGGCTTCTCTTCCGATGTTTCAAAAAATAAGATCTTATCCTGCCAGAACTCATCCTTCGGCCAATAGATCCATTGGAGGGAGAAATAATAGCTATTTTGGAGCCTGGCTTTAATCGATTGGGTTTGATCATGTTAACCCCCCTAGTAATAACTGCCAGACACTTTCAAAGTCCTCCTCCATGCTCCCCATTCCCCATTCCCCAGCATGCGATGGATGATGGAAACGTGAGGTAGCTATGAAAATGGCTCTAGCAAGCGATTCCGAGTCACCTGGCTTCAACTCTTTACTCGCCATCCCCTTCTCAATGATCTGTTCTAATTGCTTTGTTAAGCGATACATATGGGTGCTAATCATTTCAACTTCAATAACCGTTACATTGGCATACATCGCAAACATTTCCGCATCTTCCGCAGCGAATCTCCGCTTGGTTTGAATCAACGTGTCTAACCACAATCGCAACCGCTCTATGGCACTTCCGCCAGTCCCACTCGCAATAGCTTCCAAAGGAACTGCGATGCTCGTATGCAACCAACGCGATGTCACCGCTTCCCTTAGCGCAGCTTTGCTTTCAAAATGCCGGTACAACGTCCCATGGCTCACTTGCAGCACCTTGGCTATGTCTACAACGGACGTTTTGTCCGGTCCGTACCGCCGCAGCACTTGCTCCGCTGCATCCAAAATCTCATCCTTCGATAATGGCAACTCACTCTTCGTCATATTACACAAAACCGCCATTCACACGTAGCGTTTGTCCCGTTACCCACTGCGATTCCTCACCGGCTAGGAACAGTACGACTCGCGAAATATCCTCTGCTTCTCCTAAGCGGCCGAACGAATTCATATTAGCTATGGCTTTGATTTGTTCCTCGGATTTCCCCACTGTGAACAATTCGGTATTTACCGGTCCTGGTGCAACGGCATTAATCGTAATGCCTTTGGGTCCTAATTCTTTGGCTAACTGACGTGTGAACTGCTCAACAGCGCCTTTCGTGCCTGCATAGGAGCTGTACCCAGGGAACATTTGCCCATTAACCGACGTAGAGAAATTGATAATCCGACCATTCTCCTTCATATGCAGCGCCGCTTGCTGAATCGCAAAGAATGTCCCTTTCACATTAATGTTAAACTGCCTATCGAAATCCTCTTCGGTAATGGAGAGAATCGGTTTCGTAATCATAATCCCCGCATTATTGACCAAAATATCAACCTGACCATACGCCTCCAACGTCTTCTGGAACAAAAGCTCCACTTGCGCCACTTGGCTAATATCCGCCCCAATCGCGATCGCTTCCCCGCCTTGTTGCTTAATGCCGTTAACGACCTCTTCTGCTTTATCTGGACTGCTCGCATAATTCACGACGACCTTAGCCCCGTGCAGCGCAAGCTCTTCTGCAATCTTCTGACCGATCCCTCTCGATGCACCCGTAACCAAAGCTACTTTACCCGTTAATTTCTGCTCCATACACAATCCCGCCTTTTCGATGTAATGAGAAGGTAGCGTCGCCTTCCTTCCCCGAGCCTTATTAACTTTATTATAAAATCGAGAATGACAAAAATCAAATATTGTCATTTGATTTTTGTCATTCTCGATTTTAATGAAACAATAAGAGCTCTCCCCCAGCAACAGCAACAAAGGTGTCAGCATCATTTAACCGTAGCTAATTTCAACCTGCGAAACAAAAGCATAGAGGTGCTTGATTCCAGGACTCTCATCCTCTACATCAAGCACCTCTATTTGCATCCTATTCCCCTGTAACTCTGCTAGCGACCAATGTTTCTCCATGCTTCAACAAGCGCAGCAAGCTCGGGTCGAGACCTCTCCGCTGCCAATCCGCCAGCAATCGATTCAATGCCTCTTTGGGCGTATCATCGGCAAGACGAAATGCCCCATAATGCATCGGGATAAACTCTTTTGCCCCGACATCAAGAAACGCCTGCACCGCTTCCTCCGGGGAAACGTGCTGCATCCCCATGAACCACTCCGGCTCGTAAGCGCCGATCGGCATTAGCGCGTAGCGAATGCCCGGAAACCTCGCTCCGATCTCCCGAAATCCTGCGAAGTATCCACTATCGCCAGCGAAGTAGATCGCTGGCGCATCCTGCTCTCCTTCCGACGCCGCACTCCGCTTCACGATCCATCCGCCCCATAGCGAGGTATTCGTATCGGTTAACGTACGTCTTGTCCAGTGCTGCGCAGGAACGAAATGAAACTCCAGCTGGCCGACGGTCTGACTTCCCCACCATGGCAATTCATAGACCGTGCGGAACCCCAGCTTCCGCACCTTAGAGCCAAGCCCTTCGGGCACAAGCACATATGGCGTGCCTCGCAGCTTTTTCAACGAACCCACATGCAAGTGATCGTAATGCGCGTGAGACAGCAATATAACATCAACAGGCGGGATCTCTTCTATAGATAAACCTGGCTCCTCAAGCCTTGGACTAAAACCCATTCGTGTGGCCCATACGGGGTCGGTTACAATCGTCATCCCACCCACTTGCAGCAAAAAGGTTGCATGCCCGATCCATGTGATCGTGACTTCACCCTGATTATTTTTCAGCAGCTCCTGCTGCTTATGTTCGGACTGGCCAATCCGGAAGCTCAGATCCTTCACTTTACCCTTCCGCTCTTTCTGCCAGCGCCGTACTTCTTTCCATGTTTTCGTCTTCGCATTTGGATCTAAGTTGCTATATCGCTGCCGCGCCATACGTTCCTCCCCATTCATCTTCTTACAATCTATATCCGTTCTAACCCAGCTCTAGCGGATGCAAACTCCCTTTAGATCCCTAGGAACCCTCCGTTACACGCGTAAAATCTTACCTTTAAGTAAAGAGAGCAAGACATTGAAATCCACCTACTAAGTCATACGCGTCATATTTATTGACACGAAATTTATATAATCACAATCCACCTGCCTATTTTAATGAAAAACACAATCCGCCTACCAGATCATTGACTATACCGAGCGAACAGACCTATAATTCAGTTAATTAATCGAAATTGCGTCACATTATCTAACATCAAAGAGGTGCAAAGGTATGGAACCTGATTTGATCATCCGATGCTTCTCTAACCCCCACTTCGGCACCTTGATGGATGTCGGCATTCGGGATGGGAAAATTATTTACCTTCAGGAGCATCTCCCTGGCAACCCTAACGCTCTCAGCGCTGGACAGCTAATTGATGCCAACGGGCGAGTTCTACTCCCCGGTCTAATAGAACCACATATTCATCTGGATAAAGCCTTTCTACTGAATCTCATGACGAAAGACGCCAACTCGATCCAGCAAGCGATCGCCTCTACCTTGGAGCTTAAACACGCCTTCACCTCAACAGATATCGAGGCTCGTTCGATCCAAGTAATCCAACAAGCCATTGCCAATGGTGTGACTCACATGCGTTGTCATGTTGAGATTGATCCTATCGTTGGCCTAATCGGTTTCGAAGTGATGTTAGCGCTGAAGGAACGCTACGCCAATCAGATCACCCTGCAAATCGTCGCCTTCCCCCAAGAAGGCATCGCCAAGCAGCCTGGAACCGAAGAACTGCTCACGCAAGCCCTACAACTTGGCGCCGATGTCGTCGGCGGAATCACGTATCAGGATGCAGATTTACAAGCGCATCTCAGCACCGTTTTTAACTTAGCCAAAGCTTTCAACAAATCCATAGACTTACACGTAGATTTCTCTGACGATCCGTCCATGTTAGCCATTCTCAGCATCATCCGCATGACCCATGCGTATGAGATGCAAGGACGCGTAAGCGTGGGGCATCTGACTTCACTCGGTTCACTTCCTTATGAAGAGGCCCAAGTCATCTGTACAGCTATTGCGGAGGCAGGCATCCATGTCATGTCATTACCCGCAACAGACCTGTATTTGAACGGACGCGGAGACGATCACCGTCACAGACGAGGACTAACCCCTGTGCCCCTCCTTTTGGAGCAAGGAGCCAATGTGATCTACGGAAGCAATAACATCCAGAATCCTTTTACACCTTTCGGCACAGCAGATCCACTGGACACAGGCATGCTCCTTGCACATACCACATATATGGGCTCTAAGCAGGATGTTGTCACACTTATTGAGATGGCGACAACCCGTGCGGCGAAAGCATTAGAACTTGAGAATTACGGCCTGCACATCGGAGCGGATGCTGATCTCGTGCTATTCGAGTCAACGAATTTGCGCAGTGCCTTTTACGAAAGAGTACCTAGACGCTATGTCTGGAAGCGAGGACAACTGGTTGCCTCAACGGTAAAGCAGACGACCTTTTACAATGAACAAGTGAGCTCCTGATGAGGAAAGGCGGGGATTAGATGCACCTGACCGTTGAAGAAGCGTTAACCATTTACCCTTTGTCACGTGCCAAATTGGTTGCTGGAGAGAAAGGTCTGTCACGTATTCTGCGGTCCGTCAATGTCATGGACGCCCCTGATGCGGGCGATTGGATCAAATCCGGCGAGATGCTGTTTACGACCGCTTTTGTCATGAAAGATCACCTGGATATGGCCCTTTCCACCTTACGGATGTTGGATGAGCGAGGCGGAGCAGGACTAGGCATCAAGGTTGGCCGATACTGGGATCAAATTCCACAAGAGCTGTACGACGAAGCCAATCGACTCGAAATGCCGATCCTTGAGCTGCCATTCGAATTCACTTTTTCCGATCAGATGGACGCTTTATTTAATGCAGAGCACACAAAGACAACCAAGAAACTGCAGACTGTCTTAGAAAAACAAAAGCAACTCATGCAATTCGCACTGCGCAATAAGGAATCCTCGGATATTTTTCATATGATCTCAGGCATCTTGGGGCAACCCATCGCCGTATTCGGGCAAGGTGGTAATGTGCTTTTTCATAACACTTCTTGGTCGGAGGATATTATCCTTCACCAATGGCCATGGACGAAATCCCCGCAATGGGAAGGCTTCGCAGACACCCGATGCTTTCGCATCCCACTGATGGATTCACTAGGCTGCACGGGCTTTTTCAAGGTGTATGTGAATTCTCCGTTGATGTTGAAAGAAGAGGAAGCTTTGTTCCATCAAGCCGCTGAAATCTTAACCTATTATCTCGGACTCGATATTCAAAAAGGCAAAGCCCCCTCACGACAGCACGCGCTTAGTCAAGTGTTTACGGACTTTTTCCAGCGGGAGCTATCCTTTCACGATTTCATGAAAAGCTGCAAAAGCTACCATCTCACCGTCATGTCCACCACCTACCAATGTGTGCTTACGACGATCCCGTCGGAACAACCTGGTGCAACTAGGCTGCTTAATGAGGTTCGCCAGTTGCTGATCTATCATCCGCAGTTGCAGCATTATGAATCGGAACATTTCTACTTAGCTGAAGGATTGTTCTCGATCTTTGCCCTTCCGGAGGAACAGACTTTTCATAAAAAAGATTTCCTATCTACACTAAATTCCTGCTTGTCGCATCTAACTTCTAAATCCTCTGCCGCTGGTCTGCATTGCTGGGTCAGTCGTGTGAAAGCTCAACCTGAACTCATCTACAACGCATTCAACGAATGCTTGGAAACGCACCACGCCGCTGAGCGACTGTGCATGACTCAAACTGTCCTACATCACGATTCCATCGAACTTTTCTCCCTGTTCCAGCATCTGTCCGAGGAAGCCATGCGAAGTTATTACAACTACGTATTGGAGCCCATTTACGGTAAGAACAAGCAGGTGGATCCCGAGCTCGCGTTAACCTTGGAAGTTTATTTTGAGTATGACGGATCCATTAATGAAACAAGCCGCTACCTCTTTGTCCATCGTAATACGGTTTCGTACCGTCTGGAGAAAATCGCAGATTTATTGCAGATGGATTTTAAAAAGATGAGTGATCTCCTGCGCTTGAAGCTAGCTTTCCTCTTCCGAAATTATCTGAAGTAAAAGTAGCCAGACTAGACAAATAGACACTACGTTTTCCCGCTGTGAAAGGAGTTATCACGATGGAACAATGGCTACGTAACGTTCTTGTAAACGGTGCCCTACATAACCTGCTATTGAAGCAAGGCGTTTTCGCCGAGATCGTACCTGCTGCGAATAGCGAGGAGACTCCCTCTTGGGACGCACAAGGCATGCTCATGGTGCCTACTTTCAAAGACTATCACGTGCATTTGGATAAAGCTTTTCCTGATGATCAGTGGATTCCGCGAAAAAAAGTTGCTTCCTTATACGATCAATTCCAAATGGAGAAAGACCTTCTGGCTCCTCTCAAAAGTGGGCAAAAGGATAGAGCCCGAGGCATTCTGCAGCAGATGCTGGCCTTCGGAACGACCCGTCTCCGCGTTCATGTCGACATTGACCCGGAGATCGGTTTATCCCATCTCGCCATGGTGCGGGAGCTTCAGGAGGAATTCTTAGGGGCATTAACCATCGAGATCGTCGCGTTCCCGCAGCAAGGACTGATTCGTTCACAATCCATTAACCTCATTAATCAAGCCCTTCAGGAGGGCGCAACAATTGTCGGCGGCGTGGATCCTGCTGGCGTAGACCGCGATATCGAGGCTTGCTTACGTGCCATCTTCGAAATGAGCCTGGCTCATGACGCCGAGGTTGATATTCACTTGCACGACCCTGGACACCTAGGACTCTTCACCTTAGAGCGCATCATGGACTATACCGAGCAGACGGGTAAAATGGGGAAAGTCGCCGTCAGCCACGCCTACTGCTTAGGCGAGGTATCCGAAAGCGAATCCCTTGCGATAGTAAATCGGCTAGCCGCCCTAGATATCGCCATCATCACCAGCGTGCCAATCGATTCCGCTATGCCTCGCGTCGCGCAATTAAGAGCTGAAGGCGTGCGAGTATACCTCGGCTCCGATCATACCGGGCTGGATGCATGGACACCCTTCGGTTTCACCGATCAACTCATGCGTGCCCGAAGAATGGCGGATATGTATCGTTGGAATGACGATGAGCGTCTACGTTCCGTCTATCGGCACCTTGGCTCTACCGCAGGGATATTCCAAATCGGCGACCCTGCCGACTTCATCCTCCTGGCTGCGGTAAATGCCGAGCATGCTGCCGCTACAGCCCCTCCGCGCGAGATCGTTAGTGTTCGTGGCGTTCCTGTTGCTGGCAGACAGCTGCAGAACGCTTGGAAGATATAGATAACAGGGCCATACACATTTAAAGGGAATGGGGAGATTTCGAATGACATTACTGGGGAAAACAAAGGTAGCTACAACCGCAATTGCAACAGTCCTTCTGCTCTCTGCTTGTGGAACGAGTACATCAACAACGTCAGGAACACCTGCAGCATCAACGGCCGCGTCAAGCTCGAAAGCGCCAGACAAAATCACTCAAGCCATGAGCTGGTTTGCCCAACCAGAAATGGGTGGACACTACGCTGCGCAGCTGGCGAAGATCTACGAGAAGGCTGGCATCGACATTACGCTTCAACAGGGCGGACCTCAAGTTTCCAACGTTCAACTCGTTGCTGGTGGCAAAGTGCAATTCGCGATGGCCAATGCCGATGAAGTTGTCCTTGCCCGCAAGGAAGGGATTCCCGTCAAAGTTATCTATGCCAATCTGCAAACCAATCCTCAAAACCTGATTTTCCATAAAGACTCTGGTATCAAGAAAATCGAAGACCTCAACGGACGCAAAGTGTACACCGCTGTCGGCTTTCCGTTCTGGCAGTACATCAGCTACAAATACAAGCTCGACAAAGTACAAATCCAGAACTATACAGGTTCCTTAGCCGGCTTCTCCGCAGATAAAGATTCCATCACCCAAGGCTTTGCTACCAACGAGCCCTACGTTCTGAAAAAACAAGGCGTCAATGTCGACTGGTTCCTGAACGCAGACCTTGGCTACAACCCTTACGGCAACGTCGTTATTGCCACAGATGACTTTATCAAGAAAAATCCCGACTTGATTAAGCGCTATATCAAAGCCACTAGCGAAGGCTGGGACTATTACTACGCGCACGGCGATGAAGTCAACAATGCCCTTAACGGCGTTAACAAAGACTATGACGTCGATCACCTGAAGGATGCGCAAGCCGTTGCCAAAGACTTCATCTTCGGCGGCGATGCCAAAGCCCACGGCGTCGGTTACATGTCCGACGAACGCTGGAAAACACTCGTTAGCCAAATGAAAGAAGCCGGCATGATCAAAGAGGATATTCCGGTGAAGGATTTATATACGAATGAGTTTTTGCCGGTGAAGTAATAACAAACAGCCTGCCTATACAAAGAAAAAGACCACCCGAAGGTGGCCTTTTCATTGTAAGCGGGCGGCGGGAATACTCCAAATTCGGATTTTAAAGCTTCCTGCGGAAGCAACTAGTGGTATATTTGGACGCTCGTCCTACTAAGCCTATTCAATGAAGTGTTCACGGACGGTCGAACCCCTCTGCGGGCTCTCTTCCCTGCCTATACAAGAAAAGACCACCCGAAGGTGGTCTTTTTCTTGTAAGCGGGCGGCGGGAATCGAACCCGCGCGATCAGCTTGGAAGGCTGAAGTTCTACCATTAAACTACGCCCGCGTAGTTTGTTTAAGCAAAGATGGCGCGCCMTGAGAGATTCGAACTCCCGACCTTTTGATTCGTAGTCAAATACTCTATCCAGCTGAGCTAAGGGCGCATCTAAGTTGTTATAATGCCGAAGACCAGACTTGAACTGGTACGGTAGTCACCTACCGCAGGATTTTAAGTCCTGTGCGTCTGCCGATTCCGCCACTCCGGCTTATATATAAAGGCGCTACCCAGATTCGAACTGGGGGTAAAGCTTTTGCAGAGCTCTGCCTTACCACTTGGCTATAGCGCCGAAATCTTTTAATCAACCAAATATATGGTGGAGGCTGACGGGATCGAACCGCCGACCCTCTGCTTGTAAGGCAGATGCTCTCCCAGCTGAGCTAAGCCTCCATGGGATAAATCTTTGTGAGAATTGATGGTGACCCGTAGGGGACTCGAACCCCTGTTACCTCCGTGAAAGGGAGGTGTCTTAACCACTTGACCAACGGGCCTTGAAGAAATGGCTCCCCGAACAGGACTCGAACCTGTGACAACTCGATTAACAGTCGAGTGCTCTACCAACTGAGCTATCAGGGAATAATGGTGGAGCCAAGCGGGATCGAACCGCTGACCTCCTGCTTGCAAGGCAGGCGCTCTCCCAGCTGAGCTATGGCCCCAGACAAAAAAAATACCCGTTAGGGTAACTGCTTGGCAACGTTCTACTCTCCCAGAACCCTGCGGTTCAAGTACCATCGACGCTGGAAGGCTTAACGGTCGTGTTCGAGATGGGAACGCGTGGATCCCTTCCGCCATCATCACCAAACAGTCAAAGCGTTTGTTTGCGCCTTGAA